>DASSYL010000256.1:0-13071 GCA_035703315.1 Candidatus Acidiferrum sp.
GTTTTATGGAATTCTTAACGGAGTTTACCGAAAATGTACTCGCAACTGTGTTTCAAATGGCTCGGGGCCCGCGCAGCAAACGCACCGGAAGGAGCAGAATGGCGCTCAGCAAACCAAAAACTCCGGCCAGGGTGATGCCCACGATGCGAAACGGAATACTGAGCAGCCACACGAAGGGATAGGCAATCAGCGCCAGGAGCGCCAGTGGCCAGCACAGCAGGAACAAGATGCACCACAGAAAAAACGCAGCCATTCAAGACCTCCCTACACTTCTCTATCAATCAGACGAAAACTGAGCCACGGAAGTTCCCTTCAACTCGAAGTCCTGCAGTTTCAGCCGATTTACGATAGAAGTGGGAACTTCGGCTTCCAGCATCATGTGCGCGTCATCCTCCAATTCCGAGTGGACGACCTTGCCGAGCGCATGGACGAGGGCCAGAGTCCGTCCCTCGGTCAGCGGCAGGCGCAGCGACAATTTCACGACCGGATCGACGGGTAGCGTTTCATCAATTCGCTTCAGGAGCGATTCGAGTCCCACACCGGTTGCGGCCGAGACCAGCACTGGAGCGCCGGCGCAATTTTCTGCAGCGGCGGAATCCCGCAATTCCTCTCTCTCTTCATCGGATAGCAGGTCCATTTTGTTCCAGACCTGAATTATGGGACGACCCGCGACGCCGAGCTCCGCGAGAATTTTCTTCACCGCCTCGTCGACTTCACGGTGGTGCGGACTGGAGATGTCGCTGACGTGCAGAATGACGGCAGATTCCTGCACTTCTTCGAGCGTGGCGCGGAAAGCTGTCATTAAACCCTTAGGCAGATCACGGATGAACCCGACAGTGTCCGAGAGAAGTATGCGGCGGCCAGATGGCAAGCGAAGGGCGCGAATGGTGGGGTCGAGCGTGGCGAACATACGCGAAGAAACCAACACTTCGGATTTGCTGAGCGCGTTGAAAAGCGTGGATTTCCCCGCGTTGGTATAGCCAACCAGCGCGACGGTGCCGAGCGGCACGGCAATGCGAGCCTGGCGCCGCAGGGAACGCTGTTTTCGCACGTCATCGATACTGTTTTGGATTTTACGGACACGATCGCGGATACGGCGGCGATCCGTTTCGAGTTTCTTTTCGCCGGGCCCGCGTACTCCGATGCGGCCCGCTCCTCCACCGGCACCACCAGAGCCTCCGCCACCGCTCTTGCCGCCAAGGCGGGACATTGCGGCGCCCTTTCCGGTGAGCCGCGGAAGCATGTAGTTGAGCTGCGCAAGTTCGACTTGCAGCTGGCCTTCGCGGCTGCGCGCGTGCCGGGCAAAGATATCGAGGATAAGCTGCGTGCGATCAATTACGCGGCGTTCGGTGTGCTCTTCAATGTTGCGTTGCTGCATCGGAGAGAGATCGCTGTCGAAAATGATCAGTGGTGCGTCCTTCACCATCGCTTCGGCGCGAATTTCATCGAGCTTGCCGCGGCCGACGAGCGTGGCAGGATCGGCAACGTCGCGAAGCTGAAACACGGTGCCAGCGATGGATGCGCCGGCGCTGCGGGCGAGTTCTACCAGTTCGGCCAGCGATTCACGCTCGGGCGTGCCGGCCGCTACGCCGCGAATTCTGGGAGAGCGCTTCCAGGCGACTCCGACCAGGAGCGCGCGTTCGGTGGAAGGATTGGCTTGCGGAGTCTTCATGGGCGGAAGCGCGAAGCAGCTTTGGGAGGTGAAGAAGAGTTCATCAAGCCGAGTATACGCCCGACCAGGGGGACGTAGAAACTGTATGGCCTGTTTCAAACGGTCTGCGAACGCAGCCATTCGCGGGCCGCGGTCTGGATGTGGGAATCGTCGCCGAAGCCGGGGAGCCAGTGGACGTTGGCCTCGCGGCGAAACCAAGTGAGCTGGCGCTTGGCATACTGACGCGTGCCCTGCTGGATGGCAGCACGGGCGGCATCGAGAGTGAGTTCGCCACGGAGATGGGAGCGGAGTTCGCCGTAACCGATGAAGCCGAAAGCTTTAGCGTTATCACGGAATCCGCCGGCGAGCAGGCGTCGCACTTCGTCGAGCCAGCCCGCTCGAAGCATGGACTCCGTTCGCTCCTGAATTCGCTGGTAGAGCGCTTCGCGCGGCGGCTCTAGACCAAGTTTGAGGATTCGCCAGCCGGTAAGCGGCTTGCGGCCAGTACGATGCACTTCGCTGAGGGGCTTTCCCGACAGCAAGCAGATTTCGATGGCGCGAATGAGCTTTTGCTCGTCGGCAGCCGCAATTTGCGTTGCAGCACGCGGATCGAGATGCTTGAGCATTTCGTGCAGATGGCCCGCGCCGTGTTGAGCGGCTGAGACGCGCAGGCGTTCGCGTATTTCTTCAGAACGCTGCGGAAGATCGGCCAAGCCTTCCAGAAGGGCGCGCAAGTAAAGCCCAGTCCCGACGGTCAGAATCGGAAGACACTGGCGCGCGCGCAAATCAGCGAGAACCGCAAGGGCTCGTTCGCGATAGCCACCAGCCGTGGAAGCTTCGGTAGGTTCGAGAACGTCAAGAAGGTGATGCGGTACTTCCTGGCGCTGTTGAGCCGAAGGCTTGGCTGTGCCGACGTCAAAACCACGATAAAGTTGTGTGGAGTCGCAAGCCATCACTTCGCCGGAAAACTCTTTCGCCAGAAAAATGCCGAGGGAGGACTTGCCCGACGCAGTGGGGCCGACGATGGCTACTAGAGGGGGAAGAGACGTCATCGAACGAGAATATGCCTGGCGCGAGCTACAAAGATCACAAGAACAACCGCGGCCAGGAAAAGGCTGCCTAACACTTGTTGGCGCGTCGGCTTCATATGAGTTCCCCAAAATCAGCGGCGCTCAGACTGCGGCACCCTGAGAAATCAGAACCTGGTTACCTTTGCCTGCGGGTTCGTGGCCTTCGGTTTTGTCGGCACTTCACACCTCGGCCTGGCCCGACCGAGAAACTTGATCGAATCGGCGCGGAAGGTCCCTTTTGTGTTATCCACCGTGCCCGAAATTTCGACATGGTTGCCCAGATTTTTCTTGGCTTCGACTTGGTCCATGAGAGTCAGACTCGTTTGCCGACCGGATCGACAAGGACAACCTTTTTGCCTTCGCCGACACACTTATGGATGCAATCCGGATTAGTGGCTGTGAATTTTCCGCTTTCGGCGCGGCCTTTGGCGCACTGCTCATCGGAGAGCCAACCACGCAAGGTTTCGGTGTTAGGGCGAGCAAGCAACGAACTGCCAGCCAGGCAGTAGCCTGCGACGGATGGTGCCGCGAAAGCGACCAGAAGTTTGTTGCCCACTTACGCCTCCGGATTGGAACCGAGTTTAGCATCGAAGCCAACTACAACGGAGCAATCCGCTGCTGCAGAGGTTTTATTGATTGGCGGCTTCGAGAGGCAGGTTGTACAGGAAAATGAACCGCAGCCGGATTTCTGGTCCGCTGAAAGCCGGCGGCAAGTGATCGAATGGATTCGACGAGCGAATGGAGGAGACCGCGGCGCGGTCGAGCGGTTCCTTGCCGGAGCCGAGCAGTCGCTGTGGGTCTTCGTTGGGCACACTGCCATCGCGGCGGATGCTGAATTCCAGGACGACGCGGCCGCGTTCGCCAAGCTGCACAGACTCCGGCATAACTGCGTACCAATTGAGCCGGACTCTGGCCAGCACACGCGCCATGTAGTCGCTAAAGTCGACGCCTTCCGTAGGTGTAAGGATCTGATAAGCGCCACTAAGGCCGCTGTTCCCTTGGGTATTGCCGCCGAGCCGTCCGCCGCCACCTGGCGCAACGCGCGGCGTGGGTGCGGAAAACGCGCCGCTGGTGCCGCCGCTGTTCGACTGGCGGGACATATCCCGCAAGGTATCACGCAGCGGATTGGATGACGTCTTGGGTAGAGTCAGATTGGGCCGCGCCGTCGGCGTATCGGGCAATTCAAGTTTTGGACTGTTGGACGCGACTTCCTGTTTTGGCGCAGGCGCCGGCGGAGGCGGCTGATTGGCATTGGGCTGCGGCACGGGAGCGCTGGGCAGTTCCTTCGGCTGAACTTTCGGCTGGACGGGTTGCGGCGGGGCCACTGGTTCTGGAGGAGCAATCTGCCGCAGGACTCTGGGATCCACTTTCACTTTGGGAGGAGGCGTGGCGACGCGCGGCTCGGGACGCGGAGTTTCGAATGCGCCCGGCGGCAGGATCAGAGTCATCTGCTTGCGCGCAATTTCCTGTTCAGCGGCGCTGGGCGGACGGCGGCTGAAGAGCTTGGGCTGAAAGACCAGAAGAAGCACAACCGCCGCGTGCAACACGATGGAATAGGCTCGTTCGATCAGACTTTTTCTGGCCTGCTTTTCGCGCAGTTCTTCATTGGCGAGGAAGTTGACTTCGCCGGTGAGGAAGACATCCTTTTCGACTAATTCTTCAGAAACACGCGAAGGAGGCGGAACGATTTCTGGTGGCGCGGCGCCGGCCGGCACCGTGATGCGTTCGTCGAGATTCGAAGGCTGCGGCGGGAGTGTAGAGACTTCCTGTACCAGATAGGCTTCCGGCTTAACGTCACGCGGAACGACGAAGCGAGTTGCGATGGATTCAAGCGGCAGATTCGCCGGGATGCTGGATTTCGTTTCGAGTGGCGTTGGCGCCATGCCCGCCGGCACCAGCGTGCGGTCGTCGAGCTCGGAGGGGCGACGGCGCTGCGAGGGCTCCAGCGTGGATGGGCGAGCGTCGAACGGTACCAGGGACCGTGGAATCATGTGCCTTCTTTTCTCGGATGAGCAAAAGCGGGCGAATCCACACCCGGATTGCCCGCTGTTGGTTGGACGCGCGAGGCGTGTTCCTGGATGCACGCCATGACGCGGGTGGCTAGTTCGAGCGCGGCACGCCCCGCTGTGCCGTTGGTCTTAGGTTCCTTACGAGTGCGAACTGCTTCGAGAAACGCGTCGAGCTCCGCGCGCAGCGGCTCGACGCCGGCCGCGGGCAGTTTCTCAAAGGCAAACTCGGGCTGAACGCCCGGCTCTAGCGCGGGCCGCTTCACGCTAACGCGCAGTGCGTCGCGGCGCGCGTAGTCCAGCGAAATATATTCGTGCTGTTGGAAGAAGCGGACCTTGCGGACGCGTTCGGTGGAAACACGGCTGGCGGTCACGTTGGCGACGGCTCCGCCGGAAAATTCAAGACGGGCGTGTGCGATGTCAACTTTATCGCTCAGCACGGGAATGCCGACGGCTTTGACCTCAATGACAGGTTCACCGACCAGGGCAAGCAGAATGTCCAGATCGTGAATCATCAAGTCGTAGATGACATCCACGTCGAGGCTGCGCGGCGTGAAAACGCCGAGGCGATGCACCTCGAAAAAGAGCGGGCGATTGAGAATCGGTTCGACGGCCAGAACGGCCGGATTGAAACGCTCTACGTGGCCAACCTGCAGGATCCGCACGTGCTTCTTTGCTGCGGCGAGAAGCGCGTCAGCGCCAGCAAGATCTTTGGCCATGGGTTTTTCGACAAGCACATCCATGCCGAGTTGCATGAGTAGGCAGCCCACGTCGGCATGAGCGACGGTGGGGACAGCAACGCTCGCCGCGTCAACCTGACCCTGCATTTCCTGCAAGGAAGAGAACGTACGAATTTGAAATTCTTGCGCGAAGGCGGCGGCGCGGGCGGGGTCGCTGTCAAATACTCCGACGAGTTGCGCGGACTGCACTTCGCGATACACCCGGACGTGATTGCGGCCAAATTCACCGCAGCCGACTACGGCCACACGAATGCGTTGATTGGCAACGGCTGCCGTCATTTCTTCTCTATTCCTTGCGGCAAAGCGTTTGGTTCCCCTGCAAGGGCTGGCGGAACGGCTTGAATCGCTATGCCCGCTTCATCCGCCGCCGCGATCAGGGCCGTGCGATCGAAGAAAAGCGTGCGCTGCGCGTCCACGGCGAGCGCGGTGCCGCCTGCAGCTTTCATGGCGGCGATGGTAGGCAACCCAACTACCGGCACGTCGAAGCGCATGTCCTGTTTCGGTTTGCTGACTTTTACAACAACCAGCGATTTGCCGGAGGCAATCCGAGCGGCGCGCGCGATGGTGTCATCCGTACCTTCCATGGCCTCCACGGCGACGCAAGCTTGATCGGAAATCACCACTGCCTGACCGATGTCCATGCTGGCAATGTGCCGCGCGACGCCCAGCCCATACGCAATGTCCGCAGCTTCCCGTTCGTTGGGCGCGCGGCGCGTGAGCACGCCAACGTCCGGCACCAGCGGCTTCAGAAAAAGAGTTGAGTCCACCAGATGAATGCCCTCATCCTCGAGCACTTTCGCAACCGCGCCGATGAGCGCGTCGGTGTTTTTTCGTGGCAGCGCAAAAAGAAGTTTTGCCAGCTTCCAGTCCGGCCGAATCGAGCTAAAAATCTTGTTGTGCTTCACTTGCCCGGCCATTACGGCTCGGCCGACGCCTTCCCGATGGAGCAGGTCGATCGTTTTCGAAAGTTCGCCGAGGCTCACCCAATGAACCCGCTGCGCTTGCTGCGCGAGTTGCGGATCGGCTTCTTCCTTAATGGCAATCACAGCCATGTCGATGCCTTGGCTGCGCGCGCCTTCCAGCACCAGAAACGGAAACCGCCCGTTACCGGCGATGAGTCCCCAGCCTTTGCTCTTGGAAACGTTAGCGCTCATTGAGAGAGAAATTCCGCCCTACTTCACAACGCCGCGCTCGGCGGCTTCGATAAATTTCACCAGCTCGCGAACATCTTCGGAATCGGCAAACTGCACCTGCATTTCCTCCACGGCTTGCGAAGTGTTCATCTTGGAGCGCGACAGCAGCCGGAACGCGCGTTGCAAAGTCTTGATGCGTTCGGCTGAAAAGCCTTTACGTTCCAAACCGATGGAGTTAGGCCCGAACGACTTCGTTTCACGCTCGGTGACGATGCGTGAAAACGGCGGCACGTCTTGTACGACTACTGTCGAGGCGCCAACGTATGCGTAACGTCCCACTCGGCAAAATTGGTGCACCGGCGAGAGCGCGCCGATCGTCGCAAAATCTTCAATGATCACGTGGCCTGCAAGCGTCGCCGCATTCACGAACAAGTTGTTGCTGCCGATCTGGCAATCGTGGCCGATGTGCGTGTAGGCCAGCAAAAAATTCTCGTTGCCGAGGCGCGTCACGGCTCCACCCTTCTTTGTTCCACGGCTGACCGTCACATACTCGCGAAAAATGTTCTTGTGGCCGGCGAGGAGCTCCGTGCGCTCTCCGGCGAACGTATAGTCCTGCGGATCGCCGCCTACTACACAAAAGGGATGAAAGATGTTTGCGCCGCCGAAACGCGATGGCCCGTAAACCACAGCGTGCGGATGAACAATGCAGTCTTCGCCCAGCTCAACCTCATCGCCGATAACGGCGAACGCTCCGACTTTTACGCCTCGCGCAAGTTTCGCCGAAGCCGCGACCGACGCGCTCGGATGAAGTTCCGCAACGCTCATTTCCCGGCGTCTTTCTCTTTCTGACCCGCTTCCACTTTTTGTGACCCACCCTCACCGGCCGCCTTCTGCCCCGCTTCGCGATCCACCATCTTGCACATCAGCGTCGCTTCCGCCACCAGTTGGCCTTCGACCAATGCTTTTCCCTCGAGTTTGCAAAAATCACCGCGCCACGCCAGCACTGTCATTTCAATTTTCAGCTGATCTCCGGGCACCACCGGCCGCCGAAAACGCGCGCCATCCACCGCGGCAAAAAACAGCAGTTTGTTTTCGCGGTCGGGCACTTCCAGCAGCAACAGCAATCCGCCGGTCTGCGCCATGGCTTCGATGATCAGCACCCCCGGCATTACCGGCTTGCCCGGAAAGTGTCCCTGAAAATGTGATTCGTTGATGCTGACGTTCTTCACGCCGACGATCCGCTTCAGGCGCTCCATTTCCAGAATGCCGTCCACCATCAAAAATGGGTAGCGGTGCGGCAGATATTTCTGGATTTCGACTACGTCCATGATCATTCGAAGTTCTCCGTCGCGGCCTCCGCACACCCAGCGGGCACCGCGCTCACCGCCAAAACTATCATTATACCGGACGCCGCGGCACTCCCGGTGACCAGATTGTGGCTGGCAGTGTCTCGCGCAACTACTCCGGCGCAGCGCTTCGGCACGGCACGGGGCCTCAGAATTTGCCAGCCTCGCGCGGGGTTGCTAGCATCGGCAACCATGACTCAGAACTTGGATGCGAAGACCTTCTTGAAAAGCTTGCGCGCTCAGCTTCCCGCCATGTTGGAAAGGCTAAAGGAATTTGTCTGCTGCGAATCGCCGAGCACCGAGAAGCCCGCCGCGGATACCTGCGCCAGATTGATTGCCACCGCCTGGAAGCGTCGCGGAGCTCAAGTCGAAATTCTCGAGCAAAAGCACCGCGGCGCGCATTTGCGCATCACTTACATACCGGAAAGCGGTTCCGCGCGTGAGCAACTCTTCGTGCTCGGACATTACGACACGGTTTACGCCACCGGCACTTTGCAGAACATGCCGTTTCGCGTCGGGGGCGGGAAAGTTTTTGGTCCCGGCGTCTTCGACATGAAGGCCGGCATTGTCCAGGCGCTGTTTGCGCTGGATACCCTGCAACAGATGAGTGCGCCATTGTCCAAGAGAATTGTTTTCCTGTGGACCTCCGACGAGGAGATCGGCAGCGAATCCTCACGCAAGCTTCTGGAAGCCGAAGCACGGCGCAGCGATGCGGTCTTCGTCCTAGAGCCCGCCCTCGGGCCAAAGGGATCGCTGAAAACGGCGCGCAAGGGCGTCGGCGAAGCGCAAATCATTGTTCACGGCCGCGCTTCACACGCCGGCCTTGCGCCGGAAAAAGGCGTGAACGCGATTCATGAGCTCGCTCTGCAGCTTGCCCGGGTGAAGCAATGGAACAATCTCCCGCGCGGCATTTCAGTAAACGCCGGCATCATCGAAGGCGGCTCCCGCACCAATGTCATTCCGGACCGCGCTAAAGCAGTTATTGATCTGCGTGCGCTTCGCATTGCCGATATGCGAACCATCGAAACACGCTTGCGTGCGCTTAAGCCGATCCTTTCTGGCGCAAAGCTCGAAATTTGTGGCGGATTCAGCCGCGCACCACTCGAACGCAAGCACAGCGCCGAGCTTTTTCAACGCGCAACCGTGTTCGCGAAACAAATGGGGTTAAAGATCGGCGAATGCACCGCCGGTGGCGGCTCCGACGGCAATTTCACAGCCGCTCTCGGCATTCCGACCTTAGATGGCTTTGGCGCGGTAGGCGACGGCGCGCACTCGCCCGACGAATTCGTCGTCGCAAAAACCATGCCGGAGCGTGCCGCTCTGCTCGCAGCAATGTTGTTGTACAGTTGACCCTACAACCGGCGTCCCCGGCGCCCGGGTGCCAGCCGCGGCAACGCGACATTCATCACGTCGTTGTTCGGCGCTGCAATCTGCAATTTCCGGGACAGCTTGCCTGTCTGCTTGTTCAAGCTGCGCACATAAAACGGCAGCGCTTCCAGCAACAACGATTCCAGTTCGCGCTCCTGCTTCGAATTTCCCACCACAAACCAGGAAAAGCGGTCCCAGAACTGTTCCTTGCGTGAGCCTTCTTTCGCATGGCTCAGCAATCGCGCGCTGATGGCGCCGCGCCCGATGTACACCGGCATCGCCCCGTGATACAGCACATAAATCCCCGACTTGTGTCCGGCCACGTCTTCGATCTCTTCCAGATTTTCCGCGTTACGCGGCCAGTGCAACCCAAACTGTTTGATCAACGCCATGCGTCCATCGTTCTCCCACGAAGTTAATTGCCGTACGCTTTGCGCAGATAATCGGCGGTGTCGCTGGTCAGTTCCGCATAGTCATCGCGCGTGACCGCCTTGGTGGCGGCTTCCGGTGCTTCGCCCGCCGCAAGACGATCCATGATGCGCTCCAAATCGGTCATGCCTCCAGCGTGCAGAATGCACTCCACATTCGCCAGCGCCCACGCATAGGCGACTCCCACCGCCTCGTTCGACATTTTCATCCAGTCGCCTTCAAAGTGAACAGCCGCCTGCTCCGGCGAGCTCGACGCCATTCGAATCAGCGCCGGCGCGTTCGCGTCGCTGCGTTTCCCTTCCATCCATTGCGCCAGCCCTTCTTGAATCCACGTTGGCGCCCGCCCGCGCGTCTTCTGTTGAACAAAACTGTGCGTCAGCTCGTGCCGCAGCACGCGTGACAATTCCGGTGTCACGCTGCTTAGACCCTGCACCGGCACGCGAATTCTTCCGTCGTTCAGCGCGCCGACCCAAGCCGGCGCCTGCGTGATATCCGCAAACGACTGCTGCGTGTACAGAATCACGCCGATCGAATCCGGCGGCGCATAGCTTAATTCGGATTCAATCGCGTCGAAATGATGTTCCAGCGTGTGCAAAACGTCGCGGGCCATCGTAGGCTCCGAAGCCCCGTTGTAGCGCAGCGTAAAGTGCCGGCTCTCGTTTTCCTTGTACTGCGCTTCTTCTTCTTTGTCGCGCAGCGCTTTCTTCAGCGCCGCCTCGATCTCCCTATCGGGACGCAATTCGAGCGCGTGCTTCCACTCCGCGACCGCCTGATCCAGTTTGTTCAAGCCGTAGTACGCCCAGCCGGTAAGTTTGGCGACGTCTGGATCTTCCGGCGCAGCCCGACGCACCCTCTCCAGATATTCCAGCGACTGCGTGAACTCGCTGCGCCGTAAGTGCAGATAAGCCAGATTCGTCAGAAACACCGGCTGTTCCGGCGCGTAGGTCACCGCCTGCCGCTCGTCCGCCATCGCCAGGTCCATCTCGCCATGCGCGGACTCAAACATTGCTGCCAAATGATGGGCCACCGCCGCGTTCCAGTTCGCCGGCGCCCTTCCCGAACGCGCCTCGTTCTCAAGCTCGGCCACGTAAGTGCGGTCCACTTCTCCATCGCGAATTACGCGAGATGCAATCTCACCCTTGCCAGAGGTTAAGGCCGGATCCGCCGCCTCTGCTTCCGGCGGCCTTAATGACAATTTGCCCGGTTCCACCGCGCCAGCCAGCGTAGGCATGCCGCTGCTCTCGACGTGATCGACAATCGCACGAGGCAGCGTCAGTTCGCCCGCGGAAGTTTCATAGCGAACCTTGTCGCCATCCTGCGTCACGCTGAGCGCAGCGATGCGCCTTCCGTTCTTCAAAACGATGGTATTCCCCTGAGCCAGCGCAGCCGGCGCTGGTGTCAATACGCACAGCAACACGCACCCGAGCCAATTTTTCCATCCGCAGCGCATTTTCCCAATGTACTCCTGCGCGCGCACACGCTTCGGGCAACCTTGCCGCTTCATGTCCTATCTGACTACACTGCCAGCATGTATTCCCGGGCCCTCATCTTTGCGGCGGTTGTTGCGATTTTCGGAACCTGCGCCGTGGCGCAGCAAGCTCCGCCTCGCGAACCGCGCGAAATCCTGGCTGCCCTCAACCGCGTGCTGGCCGATGCCACCGCCGTCTACAAAATTGAGCCCGGTTCGCGCATTGAACTCCGCCGTGGTGACGCCAAAATCCAGCTTGAAGATGGCACCTTCGCCTTTTTCACTCCATTCGACGGGAAGATCACCGGCGCTGTGTACTCCGGTCGGGGCCACATTCTCGCCACTCCGCGCGATCCTGTCGAAAAGCAGCAGCTCGGCTATTTTCTCGGCGCTCCCATGGTCGATCAGGAATTTACCAGCGCCTATCTTCGCTTCACGGCGGATACCGCCGTCGAACTGCAACACCAGTTCGATCTCGCACAGATCAAAGCGCAAACCGACTCATCTTTCGTCAACCTCTGGCAGTCCGCCGTACAAGCCCGAGCGTCGGCTCATTCCTTGCGCTTTCTCTTCGACGCACTTTCTGATGCGCATCGCCCTTACTTCGCCGCCTCCCTCAGTGGCGTTCAGACCGGTATATTCGACTTCGTCTATGACGAGGCTCGCGACGAAACCGAAATGTTCGGCCAGGGCAAGAAGTCCAACGGCGCTGACTTCTACGACATTTGGAGTTCGTACCGCCTGCCGGGAACCGCGCCTCTCCCGTCCACTTTTCGCGCGCTGCAATACAAAATCGACGCCACCATCAACCAGGACAATTCCATAACCGGCCAAGCCACTGTTCGCATTCGGGCCGAGAGCGCCGGCCAGCGACTCCTCGGCTTCGAGTTTTCGCGCTTCCTTACTGTAGACTCCGCCACTCTCGGCGACGAAACTCTGTTCACTTACCCCAACGACGCCACGACTTCCGAAGAGCGCAAGGCCCGTGGCACCGATGCCTTGTATGCCGTCCTTTCCCGCGTTCCAAAGAAGGGCGAAGAATTCGAAATTACCTTTCGTTATCACGGAAATGTCATTCGCGACGCGGGTAATGGCGTCCTTTTTGTCAGCGCCCGCGAAGGCTGGTACCCTCACGTCGGCGATAACTCGGACTTCGCAGAATACGATTTAACCTTCCGTTGGCCCCGCAAACTTCGCTTGGCCGCCACCGGAACGAAAATCACCGAACGCGAAGACGGTGACCAGCGCATTGGCCATTGGCGGACGGAAAAGCCCGCCTCCGTTGCAGGCTTCAATCTTGGTGAGTACGCCCTCGCCTCAGTCGCCTCAGCCAACTATTCGGTCGACGTCTACGCCAATCGCCAGCTCGAGCAAGTGCTCGCGGAACAGCTGCGTGTGAACACCGTGGACCCGATCACCGATATGCCGCGCCCTTTCGGCTCGCCCCGGTCGACCGCGCGCATCAGTTTGCCTCCGCTGCCTCCTCCGAGCCCGGCTGGAGCCCTGAAGCAGCTTGCGCGAGACATCGATTCGTCGATTCGTTTTTACGAGACGTATTCCGGTCCGTTTCCTGCCAGGCAGCTGAGTGTCTCCCAGATTCCCGGCAGCTTTGGCCAAGGTTGGCCGGGCTTGCTCTATCTCTCGACCTACTCTTTTCTTCCTGCATCCGCTCAGGAGCTCGCCGGCCTTTCCACTAGCGGTCAGGAACACTTTCACCATCTGGTTCCTTTTCATGAAGTCGCCCATCAGTGGTGGGGCAACGTCGTCGGATGGTCCAGCTATCGCGATCAGTGGATTGATGAGGCTCTGGCCAGCTATTTCGCGGTACTGTTCGCCGACAGCCAAAAAGAACCCGACCGC
>DASSYL010000385.1:0-3152 GCA_035703315.1 Candidatus Acidiferrum sp.
TTCCAGCTTTGCAATCATCCAAACCGCAACTGGCAAGTTCACTCAGCGAAGGTGGAAGAAGCGGAACCGAAACGCAGGCGCAAAGCCGTCTGAAATCCGGTCTGGTCATATCGCAGACCGCCCTCGCCGTGCTTCTGTTGATTGGCGCCGGCCTGTTGTTGCGCAGCCTGCTTGAACTCGGGAAAGTCGATCCGGGCTTTGTTCGCGACCACGTGATTACGTTCGGTCTGGACTTGCCCGGCCGCTATGGCCACGCGGAGCGCGTTGAATTTTACCGTCAGCTTCTGGAGCGCGTGCGCACCGTTCCCGGCGTTCGCGCCGCGAGCGCTGGGTTTCCGCTTCCTACCATGGCAGCCGACGTGAAGACGAGTTTCGATATCGAGGGCCGCCCAAAGAAAGACTCCGAACGACCTGTTGCGACCGTTCATATCGTGGATCAGGACTATTTTCGCACTCTAGGCATTCCAATCCTCGAAGGGCGTTCATTTAGTCCACACGACGACGCTGCCGGCGCCGAGCCAACCGTAATCATCAGTCGGTACCTCGCCGAGCGAACGTTTCCCGATCAAGATCCCGTGGGCCGGCGGATTCGGCTGCACATTTCCAGTGGAACCGAGCAGGCGCCGATGCGAGTCATTGTAGGCATTGCCGGCGATGTGAAGGGCGAAGGGTTGAGCGCGCCCGCCGTCCTTGAGTCCTACGTGCCCTATGCTCAGCTACCATTTGCTCCCATGTCGGTCATGGTGCGCACGGAATTGCCGCCAGAGACTCTCGTCCCGACGCTCACAAAAACGGTACAGTCGCTCGACAAGGATCTTCCCCTCTTACACGCCAAGACTCTCGACGAGTACCTAACTGAGTCCGTCGCCGGCTCACGCTTTCAAACGATCCTGCTCGCGATCTTTGGCGGCTTCGCTCTTGTGCTCACCGCGCTGGGCTTATATGGCGTCATCGCTTACACGGTTTCGCGGCGGAGGCGGGAAATGGGAATTCGGTTCGCTCTTGGCGCTGAGCGAAACGCGATTCTGGCAATGGTCGTGAAAAATGGCATGGCCCTCGCTACGGTTGGGATCGCTATAGGGTCAACAACGGCTTTGCTACTGAGCCGGCTCATTACTTCATTGCTGTACCGCGTGAAACCAACCGACCCGGTGACGTTCTTCGTTGTACCGATCGTATTGGGAGCGATCGCCCTCGTGGCAACGTACATCCCCGCCCGTCGCGCGTCCAAAGTCGATCCCAACGTAGCCCTCCGCTATGAGTGAGACGGGCATGATGAGTGGATCCGATGGCGACGCTCAGGAACGAATAAGGAGCCAGAACCAAAAGATGATTCAACTCAAGAAACCCGAACGAAGTTCGACTGGGAACACCTAGGTTGATAACCTCACTCATGCCCACTTCCACCAAACCGCGCGATGCCGGCACTTCCGCCCTGACAGGAAGTCGCGGTGAGTCTCCACGCGTGCTCGCCGCCGACGATCAGCGCCACATTTTGGAAGCGCTCGAACTTTTGCTGAAGCCGGAGGGCTACAAGGTTGATTCCGTGCAGTCGCCGGTTCTAGCAAGAGAAGCGCTCGCTCGCAGCAGCTATGACGCGGTCCTGATCGACTTGAACTACACGCGTGACACCACATCCGGCCAGGAAGGCCTCGACCTGCTTTCTGAAATCGTTGCGCTCGATAGCGCCCTGCCGGTGATCGTGATGACCGCGTGGGGCAATGTGGAGCTGGCCGTCGAGGCCATGCGGCGCGGCGCGCGCGACTTCATCCAGAAGCCTTGGGAAAACGAACGCCTGATTTCCATTTTGCGGACACAAATCGAGCTTCGCCGCGCTTTGCTGCAAGCCGAGCGCCTGGAAGCGGAGAACCGCTTGCTACGCGCCGAAGGCCGCCCGGAATTCATTGCCGGCGCGCCCGCGATGCAGTTGGTGCTCGAAGCACTCGCCCGCGTCGGTCCATCTGACGCCAACGTTCTGATCACCGGCGAACATGGCACCGGCAAGGAAGTCGTCGCACAGACGCTTCACGCATTATCCGCGCGAGCCTCGCGCCCGATGGTTGCCGTGAACACGGGGGCTCTTCCCGAAGGCCTCTTTGAAAGCGAGCTTTTTGGCCACGTCAAAGGAGCTTTCACCGATGCGCGGGCGGATCGCATCGGCCGCTTCGAGCTTGCCGACGGCGGGACAATTTTTCTGGATGAAATCGGCAACGTGCCGGTCCGTCAGCAAGCCAAACTGCTCCGTGTGCTCGAAACCGGCGAAATCGAACGGCTTGGCTCGGCGCGTGCTCGCCGCGTGGACGTTCGCGTTGTCGCCGCGACGAACGCCGACTTGCAAGCCGCCTGTACAAACGGCACGTTCCGCGAAGATCTTCTCTTTCGTTTGAACACGGTCGAAATTCATCTGCCGGCTTTGCGCGAACGGCGCGAGGACATTCCTCGACTCGCCGGACACTTCTTGGCTCGCTATGCCGCGCGATACCGCCGTGCCATTCAGGGGCTCGATCCTGCCGCATTGCAGGCGCTGCTGCAATACGCATGGCCCGGCAATGTACGCGAGCTCGAACACACCATGGAGCGCGCCGTACTGATGTGCCGCACCGACCAGCTGCAGCCCGCCGATCTCGGCATCGGCGTGCAGCGCGTGCAAGTGCAGAATCTCGAAGAATTGAGTTTGGAGTCGGTCGAAAGTATTCTGATCCGCAAAGCGCTGCAGCGCTTTCAGGGCAATGTCAGCCAGGCAGCCGAGGCGCTTGGTTTGAGCCGCGGCGCTATGTACCGGCGGATGGAAAAATATGGGCTTTCGCCCAGCCGTGAGTGAAATCGAAAAGCGTGTCGCGATCCCCTCGCGGCGAACGCGTTTCGAGCGCCGTGTAATCCGCTTTACGTTTCTGCTGACAGTACCCGGCCTGCTGGTTACGGCGATCCTGATCTGGCGGTTGCCGTGGTCGGTCGAAAGCAAAATTGCTCTATTTGTCGCGGAGCTGCTGACGTGTTCGCTGCTGGCACTGGCGCTGCATGAACACATCATTCGCCCGCTGCAAACTCTAGCCAACGTTGTAGGAGCTTTGCGCGAAGAAGACTATTCCTTTCGCGCGCGCAACGCCGTTCCGAACGACGCCCTCGGTGAACTGTCGCTCGAGCTAAACGCT
>DASSYL010000392.1:0-2462 GCA_035703315.1 Candidatus Acidiferrum sp.
ACTGCGGAAAAACCGGTGATCGAGACGCCGCTCGCTGCTCTGCACAGGGACGCCAGAGCGAGCATCGGGACTTGGTTCGGGTGCGTGCTGCCCGATCGGTTTAGCGATGACTGGCTCGGTGAGTATCGCGCGGCCAGGGAGAGCGTTGCGCTGATCGACAAGAATTATCGCGCGTATTTGCGGTTTAGCGGGCCGGATCGCGTGCGTTTTCTGAATGCCGTGTTTACCAACAACATCAAGGATTTGACGGCAGGGAGTGGAGTGGTTTCGCTGTTTCTGAATCCGCAAGGACGAATTCAAGCAGAGGTTGAAACGTACGCAACCGAGGACAGTTTGTTCTGCGTTTCCTTTGCCATGATTCGCGAAATACTGGTTCCGGCGTTGGACAAGTACATCATCATGGACGACGTTGCGCTGACTGATGAAACGAACTCGTTCGGAACGGTAGCACTGGAAGGACCCGGCGCCGCTGAGCTGATTCGGAAATTGACGGGAGTCGATCTCGCTCAACTCAGGGAGTTGGGTTTTCAAGAAACCGAAGTCGGCGGAATCCCTTGCAAACTGACAAAGCGTTCGCCGAGTGGTGTGCCGTCCGGAGAGATCCTTGCACTCAAGAGTGATTTGCCGCGGCTCTGGAGCGTGTTGCACGCGAAGGTCAGCGCAGCGGGCGGGCGGGCGATGGGCTACCAGGCGCTGAATGCGCTGCGGCTGGAGCAAGGCGTTCCTTGGTTTGGGTACGATTTCGGCGAGAAACAGATTCCGCACGAAGCTGGATTGCAGGATTCGCACATCAGCTACACCAAGGGCTGCTACACAGGACAGGAAATTGTCGAGCGGGTGCGGTCGCGCGGCCAGGTGAATCGTGTCCGAGTGATGGTAAAGCTTGATGGGCAGGACGTTCCGGCGAGCGGCGCTTCCCTGCTGGCCGACGGAAAAGAGGTTGGATTCGTCACGCGCGCCGCGTTTTCGCCGCAACTGCAGGCGCTAATCGGCATGGCATACGTACGACGAGAAAACAGCACGGTCGGCAGCGAGCTTGGCGCCACCTCCAGAAACGCTACGGTGATCACGCCGCCGATCCCTGGCCATTGAAATCAAGGGCTTAGCCGAGGCCGCAGACCACGCAGGCCTTTCCAGCTTCCATAGCGCGCATCCACCAACGTCACTCGAACGCGCCTTTCGCGAAGGGCGCCGTCGGCCGCTGGACCTGTCCACATCCAGCCTCTCTTGCGAGCAAGGTCCGCGCTCAATGTCAAACTCCGGTCAAATCGGCCTATTCGCATTGACTTGACCCAAACCGCTCCCTAGACTTCCTAGTCAGCCGTTGGCCCTGCCTAGGTACAAAAACGTGAATTCGTGCACTCGCCCGCTTGGAAAACCGGCCGTAAAGCTGGTGCTCACCCTTCTGTTGCTCGGGCCACTCGCCTCCGCACAAAGGCCTCCTGCGCCGGCGCCCCCTCCTCCCAGTCCGCCACCGACTGGCTCTCCTTCCGCGCCACCCACCCGGGTGCCAGCCTCGAATCCGTTGGATCCGACCACCCTTCAGCCCACGGGTGACGTCGTGACGTTCCTGCTGGGCCGCGTGGCAACCAGCGACGGCACCGCTTTGCCGAGCAACGTCATCGTTGAGCGCGTTTGCAATTCGCGGGTCCGGCAGCAGGTTTATGCGAGCCCAAACGGTTCTTTCACCATGGATTTGGGATCTAGATTTGGCAATGTCGTGGACGCCAGCGCCGAAGGCGCCACACGCCAAGATCGAGCCAACAAATCGTCGCAAAACGGAATCCCTCGCACCGAGTTGGCCAATTGCGAGCTGCGCGCTGCCGCTTCCGGTTTTCGATCCGATATCCTCACACTTTTCGCGCGAGACTCTTTCAGCGGCACCATGGACGTCGGTCCCATCGTCGTTCAAAGGCTCGCAAAGATCCAAGGTATGACCATCAGCGCCACTCCGTACAATGCGCCGAAGGATGCGAGAAAGAATTATGAGAAAGGCATAGAAGCCTTAAAGAGCCGCGATGACGTCCATGCCCGCCAATATTTTGAAAAAGCAGTGCAGATCTACCCGAAGTTTGCCAACGCCTGGTTCCAGCTCGGGCGACTTCTGCAGAAATCGAACGAAACGGCAGCCGCTCGTGCCGCTTATACCCAAGCCACGAACAGCGATACCAAGTTTCTGCCCCCGTATTTGTCGCTTTCTCGTTTTGCCTACGATGCCAAGGATTGGCCAGAACTTCTCAACCTCACCGGCCACATTCTCGCGCTCGATCCGCTGAACTATGCGCGCGTCAAAGGCTACATTCTCGACCTCGATTCCTTCGATTACGCCGAAGCCTATTTCTATAACTCCGTGGCGAATTTCAACCTCAACAACATCGAAGAAGCGGAAAAGAGCGGCCTGAAAGCGGCCTACCTCGACGTGCGACCGCGTTTTCCGCAGCTGCATCTATTACTGGCCGACA
>DASSYL010000517.1:0-3601 GCA_035703315.1 Candidatus Acidiferrum sp.
TTCATACCGAGCCGGATTCCATGGAGAAAGGTACGCGCTACGTCGCGTATGGCAAGAAGTCCGATCCCTACCTGCGAATGCTCGGCGGGGAGTTCATCATCCATGGCGACAATCCGCGTTTGCAGACTACGAATCTGATCGTCAACGATCCAAAATTTCCAGGGCTGGAAGGTGTAGCTTCGCCTGTTGAGATGAATGAAGAGTGGTACTCGCTGAAAGATTTTACGCCGGACCTGCACGTGATTCTGACCATTGATACAAGCAAGTTGAAGAACGCGTGTTACGAACGCCGTCCGTATCCGGGAACTTGGGCGCGGATGCAAGGTAAGGGACGCGTGTTTTATACGGCGATCGGCGACCGGCCGGAAAACTGGGAGAACAGTTTCTTTCAGAATTTGCTTGCTGGCGGGATCCGTTGGTCGATCGGCGACGTAAGCGCCTCAATTCCGACAAATATAAAGTCAGCAACTCCGGGATACGCGGATATCCCGCCACAGAAATCGACAAAGTCGTAGCTTCAATCCGCGAGACGGCACAAGGCAGCCCCGCCGGCTATTCCCGAGTTTTCGCCGTAGTGCGCCGGCACCAGGGGAATTTCGCCACACCGGGCATTTACGCACCAATTCTTCAAGCGACACTGAAGATCGCCGAAATGCGGGCGAAGCATTTCCGAAACGCCTCCGCCGAGGATCATTACGTCCGGTTCGAGCAGGTCCACGATGTTCCCAAGCCATGCGGCGAGATACTCCATCGTGTCGGCCAGAACTTGTCCGGCAATCGCGTCGCCGGCTTTCGCAGCGGCGCCGATCATTTCGCTGCGAACGGCTGAGGCTTCGCCGTTGGCCATCGCGAGCAATTCAGAACCCGCGTTTCTCGTCGCACCCAGTGCCTCGCGGGCTCTGCGCGCAATTGCGGTTCCCGATGCCAACGCTTCGATGCAGCCTTTTTTTCCGCAATTACAAACCGGGCCGCGATAGTCAATGCTGACGTGGCCGCCTTCCGCGGCCGAACCCGTACGACCGTGAAATATTTTCCCGTCAAGAACAATGCCCGTTCCGATTCCCGTGCCGATCGAAGCGAAAAAAACATTGCCGTAGCCACGGCCCGCTCCCCACAAACTTTCCGCCAGCGCCGCGGCGTTCGCGTCATTGTCCAATCGCGCTTTCACGCCGTACCGCTGTTGAATTTCCGCCACCAGTGGAAAATTGCGCCAGCACGGAACATTTGGAGGATTCAGCACTACACCCATTCGTGGATCGAGCGGTCCCGGCGCACATATCCCAATTGGAATTTTCTTGCAGTCCGCCTCGTTCGCCTGAATCAGGGCATCCAGCACGGAAGCCACGGCGTTAAATCCCTCCGCCGCGGTGCCCCGCGGATTCATGGGGACGCGCAGATGCTGGCCCATCTCACCGCGGCGATCTACCAACCCGGCGGCCACCTTGGTGCCGCCGACGTCTACGCCGATCATCCAACCGGTTTTGCCTGCCTCCATCATCGTCATATCTAGGTTAGGCGAGGACAACTGGCCGCGATCCGCGGAATGCGTAGTAGACAATGTAGAGGTAGCACAAAACTGGCAAGACAAACGCGTGATGAACGCCGATCTTGTCGGCAATCGCTCCCTGCACCACCGGCAAAATCGCTCCGCCCACGATGGCCATGATCAATAGGCCCGAACCGTCTCCCGTGAGCGGGCCCAGTTTCGCGATGCCCAGCGTAAAAATACTTGGAAACATGATGGAATTGAAGAAGCCAACCAGAATCACGCTCCACACCGCCACGCTGCCGCTGGTCAGCATGGTCGTGCAAACCAGCAACGCAGCTGCAAGCGCGAAAATACCCAGCAAGGTGCCGGTTTTTACCTTCTGCAGAATTGCCGAGCCTACGAAGCGGCCGATCATCGCGCCGCCCCAGTAGTACGTGACGTATTTCGCGGCCACCAATTCGCTGAAGTTCCCGATTTCGGGCTGGCTTAGGTAGTTGATCAGAAAACTCCCGATGGAGACTTCCGCGCCGACGTAGACAAAAATGCCCACCATGCCGAGCACCAAATGCGTGTACTTCCAAATGCTGGTACCTGTTTGCTGTCCGTGCCTCTCGGCCTCAGGCATCGGGGGAAGCTTGAACATACCGATCAGCACCGCGAAGACAACGAGAGCGATGCCGATGACGGTGTACGGAAGCTTGACCGACGAGGCTTCGTGAATTCGGTAGGCTTGCAAGGCGTCCGCCGGCAATTGCTTGAGCGCATCCGCAGACAAAGCTGCGGCGCTGAGAATGAACAGCCCTCCAACATAAGGGCCTATCGTGGTTCCCAGCGAATTGAACGCTTGCGCGAGATTCAAACGGCTCGATGCCGTCTCGGGTGGTCCCAGCACGGCTACGTAGGCGTTGGCCGCTACCTGTAAAGCAGTGATTCCAGCCGCCAGTACCATCAGGGCGCCCAGAAACAGCGGAAACGATGGTGCGCTAGCGGCGGGAAGAAACAAAAACGCTCCCACAGCCATCGTCAATAAACCCGCCACCATCGTTTTTTTGTAACCGATGCTGTCAATGACCTTCGCGGAGGGAATCGAAAAAATAAAATAGGCCGAGAAAAACGCGAACTGAATCAGCATTACTTTCGTGTAGTTCAAATCAAAAATGGACTTGAGGTGCGGCACCAGGATGTCGTTCAGAACGGTGACGAAACCCCAGAAAAAAAACAGGATCGTCACCATGGAAAGCGCGGCGCGGTAAGTTTGCCCGTCCGATCGCGCTGAAGCCGCCGGCGCATTTCCCGTGCTTACAATCGCCATGTGCATACCTCCGTGCCGCGACACAACTGACCGAGCAAGACTATAGAATGCGGCAAAAGAGCGCAATCAACCCCTGGCGTTCGCGAAATTCGCGGCTCGGAACGGACCCGGCTTCACTTCAAAGGAAGCGGGCCAAAGAAAAGGTGCGCCACCCAGCCGTGAAGCTAGTAGCGCACCTTGAAGTTTCTGGTTAGAAAGAAATGGTTCTAGGCCTGCGCAGTGATGCTCACCGCGAGATTCTGCCCGTTGGCCATCGCCTGGTATTGCACCGTCACCGCCGTGCCTTCCCTGACTTGGCCGTTGACCTGCGTGTTCTTGTCTACCACGAAGTTCATGGTGTTTTTGTTTTCTCCAGAGACTTCGAGGCTGAAAGAGTGTCCGCCGTTCCCGATCGTCGCTACTTTGCCGGAAATCGTTTTGGACGCCTGCTGCTCTTGCTTATCGGCCGGATCCTGAGCATTTGCTGTCCGCACCGCAGTGCCCGCGCCCAGAGTCAACAACCCCGCAAGCGAAGCACCAACAAATAGGTTACGAATCATGATTTCCACACCTCCTTGTGTGTGGGCGGGTTCGTACAGCTGTGGCACGTTCGGTTCCGTTTCGTCAATGATCTGTGGTCTTGCCTTGAAATCGAGCGAAAATGGTCTGATTCGAAGAAAAATCGCCAGTTTTACACGAGGCTCGGCTTATCCTGCAGCGGACAATTGCCTAAAGCGGAGCAATTTTTTCTGACACGGCCGATTTTTTTCTCAGGTGGATACCTTAGGACGACAGAGCGCGCTTGAACACCAGGACGACGC
>DASSYL010000173.1:0-17495 GCA_035703315.1 Candidatus Acidiferrum sp.
CGTCGAACTCGCCGCACCGCTCGCGCGTTTGGAACGGGATGGTGTCCTGAAACCCTGCTCAATTGGGACCGTACAAAGCATTCAAGGCTTCCGCATCAACGGCCAATTCGCATCCGAACCAATCGCTATTTTCTGCGTCAGTCACTAAGGACGCACAGCCCAGCAGGGAACTAGAATTCATACAACCACGTATCTCCTCCAACATGGAATTTCCTTCACTCACTCCAAAGCGCGCCGCCGCTCAAGACCGGCCCCCCTGGGTCAGTCTTGAAGAGCAACCTTACGCACCTCATGTGCGAAAGTTCCTCGCATCTCGAAGCATCGGCGCAACAGAAGGTGGGGACTTTCTTCCTCTACCTTTCGGGTTTAGAGTCGCCGAAGGTTGCGCTCACTTGAGGGTGCTCACAGCAAGCACTTATCCACAGCTCCGCGGAAACCATGCATTTTCCGCTTGACACAGTGTCCTATAAGTTATATTATGTTAATTAAGAAATTTGGCTAGAAATCGCGGCTGTGGATATCCTCTGCGAATCCCTCCACGACTAGATTCGCAGCTTCCCTCTTCCCAACGCTCTCAGTTCTTTTTCTGGTGTTGGAGCTCGTACTGAATCAGCTGCTCCAGCTGATGCGGATCCGCTCCCACCATCCGCCGCCCATTCACAAACAGTGTCGGCGTGCTGTTCACGTCCATCAGCTTGCCGTTGGCGATGCTGGCGTCTACGGCCGCGGTCGCTTCGGGGCTGGTCATGCAACTCTTGAACACATCGGTCTTGAGCCCGGCCTGGCCCGCGTAGTCCACCGCCTTGTCCCAGGCATTGGCGGCCGAGATCAAGTCCTGGTTATCATACAGATTGTCGTACACCTTCCAGAACGCCTGGGAATCTTGCTGGTAGGCACAGCGACCCGCCAGCGCTCCGGTGCGCGCCCAGGGGTGAACCTGCTCCAGGGGAAAGTCCTTAAACACCAGGCGTGCTTGCGGATACTTGGGCAGCAACCCGCGTATTGCCTCGTGCAGCTGCCGACATACCGGGCACTCAAAGTCCGCAAATTCCACTATTGTCACCGTCGCATTCGGGTTGCCCGTAACCGGCGCCGCCTTCAAGTCCAGCTTGGCCCGATTCTCGGCGAACCCATCCTTGCTCATGTCCACCATTTCGCCACGCAGCAGGTACTTGCCGTCCTTGCTGACCCACATCCTGGCGTCTTCCTTGTTCTCGCCAATCGTCACGGTGATAGTCGTTTCCAGCAGATCGGCCACTCCGCTCTCTTTGAAGTTTCCAACCGCCAGCTTCACGTCCGGCCCAAACGCAAACATATTCCGCAGGTACGCATCCACCTTCTTCTTGAGCTCTTCCGTCGAAGGAGTCTGCGCCCGCATCGGTACTGCGCTCAGCGTCACCGCAATCGAAGCCACCGCCAGCACTCGCACCAACCGAACCAACGCTTTGCTCACCGAGATTTCTCCTCTTCGTTGCGCCGTCACCTTGTCTGCGTAACAGCGTCTACTCTGGCGCCGCGCAGGCACATCGTCGCAACTTGCGCCACACTTGCACTTGATACTTGAATCTTGCACATCCTTTTCCACTACGGCACAAACCGCTGCGCGATCGGAAACGGCCGTCCAAACCCAAACGCCCGCGAAGTCAGCTTCAGCCCCGGCGCCGCCTGCTTCCGTTTGTACTCGCTGCGATCTACCAGCGCCGCAATCTCCCGCACCAGCTTCAAATCATAGCCGTACTTGTCCGCAATCTCCTGCGGGCCCCGTACATCCTCGATATACGACTTCAAAATCCGGTCCAGCACATCGTAGGGCGGCAAACTGTCTACGTCTTTCTGGTTCTCGCGCAGCTCCGCCGACGGCGGCTTCTCGATCGTAGACTTCGGAATGACTTCGGCTTTGCTATTTCCAGCCTCGCGTCGCGCTTTTTGATTAACGTATTCAGCCAACGCATACACCATCAGCTTCGGCACATCCGAAATCACCGCCAGCCCGCCGGCCATGTCGCCGTAGAGCGTGCAATACCCTACCGCCAATTCCGATTTGTTTCCGGTACTCAACACCATCGAGCCGAATTTGTTCGACAGAGCCATCAGATAATTTCCGCGGATGCGTGCCTGGATATTTTCTTCTGCCACATCCGGCTTGCGCTTCCCAAACACGGGCTTCAGCGCTGCCAGATAGGACTCATACACTGAGGTAATCGGAATGGTTTTGAACTCGATCCCCAGATTCCGCGCAACCGCCTCCGCATCCGTCTTGCTGCCCTCCGACGAAAAAGGCCCCGGCATGGAAACGCCCAGCACGTTCTCCGCGCCCAGCGCATCCACGGCAATTGCCGCCACTACCGCCGAATCGATCCCTCCGCTCAGACCAACCAGTGTCTTGGTGAACCGGCATTTATGTACATAGTCTCGCGTACCCAGCACCAGCGCGCGATACGCATACTCAATCTCTTCCCGCGGTTGCTCGTGAATCTCTCCTTCACCTGTCGCCGTGTCGAACAGCACCAAATCTTCTTCAAATGCTGCGCCCTGCGCCGCCACTTTTCCGTCCGCTGTTAGCGCCATGCTCGCGCCATCAAAAATCAGGCTGTCGTTTCCGCCCACCTGGTTCACGTACACCACCGGCAGTTTGTGCGTCATCGCAGTGGACCGCAGCATGTCGACTCGTAGCCCCCGCTTGTCAATCGTGTAAGGCGAAGCCGAAATGTTGATCAGGACCTGAGTTCCCTGCGCCGCTAGCTCCGTCACTGGATCGCGGTCGTACAGCCGCACCGCCCAGAAATTCTTGTCGTTCCACACGTCTTCGCAAATTGTGATGCCCAGCTTTTCGCCGCCGAATTCATACACAGACTGTTTCGTCGCAGGCTGAAAATACCGCGACTCATCAAACACATCGTAGGTCGGCAGCAACATCTTGCTCTGCTCAAACACGATCTTGCCGCCGCTTAGCAGTGCCGCCTTGTTTGCGATGGCTTTGCCGGTGCCATTCGAGCTCTTTCCGGCATAGCCTACAATCGCGGGCAATGGCAGCTTCGCTGTCAGCGCTTTCAATTCCCTCTTGTTTCGCTCAATAAAGGCCGGTCGTTCCAGCAGGTCTTGAGGCAGGTAACCGCACAAACAAAGCTCGGAGAAAACGGCAAGGTTCGCTCCCCGCTCTTTGGCCTCCGTCGCCAAAGCCAGGATGCGTGCTGTATTCCCCGCGAAATCGCCGACGGTGGGATTGAACTGCGCCAGCGCAATCTTCATTTTCTAATCTTTAGAATACTTTCTCCATGCCCGCCTTTGCAAACTCGGTTGTGAGCTGTCACATCACTTCAAACCGGGCTGCAACGCGAGCCTAGCCGCGGCGTCTGCCCTTTGTTCGGCACGGAATCAGAACTATAGTTCCGGCAAAGCAGCAGTCTGTGCAGCAATGTCAACCCGACCGGGCCGCAAACTGCCAGACATGAACGACATACAAAAGAAAAAAGGCTCCCGAGCGGAACCAATTCCCTCTCAGGAGCCTTGAACTTTTCAATCTTAAACTCTTGAACTGCCCCTTACACGCTAAACGAACTGCCGCAGCCGCAAGTGCTCTTCACGTTCGGGTTGTTGAACTTGAACCCCGCGCCTTCCAGCGTTTCGATGTAGTCAATCTCCACGCCTTCCAGATACATCGAACTCATCTGGTCCACGGCCACTTTCAGACCGTCGAAATCCACCACTTCGTCGCTGTCGTTGGTCTGGTTTTCAAAAGCCATGTGGTACTGAAATCCCGAGCAGCCGCCGCCCACCACGGCCACGCGCAATGCGCTCGGCACCGGGTTCTGCATGCTCATGATTTCCTTCACCTTGCTGCTGGCAACCGGAGTAAGACTGATCATGACTTCTTTAGCCTCCGCCGCGGCGGATTCCGCGGCAAATTCCTACCACCCTATTTTAACAGAATCGAAATTCGAGTGCACATCGGAACTCAGCCGCCATTCTAAAGGGCCAAGGCTATGGTGCAAAGTTCCGTTCAGGAAACCGTCCTCGTACCGACATTTCGCATCCCGAACCCCTTTGCATACAATAAGATGCACCTATGAGACACAAAGTTACCCTGCTCCCCGGCGAAGGCATCGGCCCCGAAGTCTCCCGCGCCGTCCGCCGCATTCTCGAAGCGGCCGGCGTCCAGATCGACTGGGACGAAATTGACGCCCGCGCCGAAGGCACCAACGGCGAAGTCAAAGGCGGCCCGGTCTTGAACCAGACCGCGGTCGATTCCGTCCGCCGCAACGGCGTCGCCCTCAAAGGTCCCATGGCCACCGCCGTAGCCGGCGGCGCGCCCAGCGTCAACGTCGCGCTCCGCAAAACGCTCGACCTCTACGCCAACCTTCGTCCGGTGCGCAATCTTCCCGGCCTGAAATCGCGCTTTGAAAACGTGGACGTCGTCATCGTTCGCGAAAATACCGAAGACCTTTACTCCGGCCTCGAACACGAAGTCGTTCCTGGCGTGGTCGAAAGCCTGAAAATCATCACCGAAAAGGCCTCCACCCGCATCGCACGCTTTGCTTTCGAGTACGCCAAGCGCGAAGGCCGCAAAAAAATACACTCCATCCACAAAGCCAATATCATGAAGCTTTCCGACGGTCTCTTCCTGCGCTCCATTCGGACTGTCGCCGCCGAATATCCCGGAATCGAATACAAGGAAATGATTGTGGACAACGCCTGTATGCAGATTGTCCTCGATCCGCAGCAGTTCGATATCCTGCTCCTCCCTAATTTGTACGGAGACGTCATGAGCGATTTAGCCGCCGGCCTCGTCGGTGGACTCGGTGTAGTCCCAAGCGGAAATATCGGCGACCAAGGCGCCATGTTTGAAGCCGTTCACGGCACCGCACCTGACATCGCTGGTAAAGGCCTCGCCAACCCCACTGCCCTTCTGCTGAGCAGCATCCTGATGCTCGATCACCTTGGCGAACGTTCAGCCGCCCGCCGCATTGAAGCCGCCCTCGAAAAGGTCTACCGCGAAGCCAAGCACACCACGAAAGACGTAGGGGGCTCCGCCGGCACCGACGAATTCACCGACGCCGTCATCTCTGCCCTCCCGCTCAGAGCAAATTAGCGCAGGCCGCGACGCTTTCCTAAACCCGCGGCGCGTAAAACTGATACACCATCAAGTAGACGATCACGCCCGTCACACATACGTAGAACCACAGCGGCAGCGTCCATCGCGCAATCACTCTGTGCTTATCAAACTTCCCCAGCCAGGCCCGCCGCAAGGTCACCAGAATCATAGGCACAATGACGACAGCCAGAATCGTATGTGAAGTCAGCAGTACAAAATAAATCGGCCGGATGATTCCCTGCCCCTGAAACGCCACATGGCCGACGCGGTAGTGATACACCAAGTAGGAAACTAGAAACGCGCAGGACACCACAAACGCCGAAATCATGAACCGTTTGTGCGCTTCGATTTTTCTGGCGCGAATTGCGGCATAGCCGATGGCCAGCAAAATTGCGCTCGTTGCATTCAGCGTGGCGTTCAGAGCGGCGTGAGGAAAGATCATTGGGATAAAAAGCGAAGCTCGTTGCGCAAGCTAATCATCGCGCAATTTTGTCGTACGCCATCAGCGCCAGCAACACCGGAATGTGCAGCACCGTGGCGTGCATCAGCCACTTTGCGCGCGCGTTGCTCTTGCTGTGCGCGGCCCAGATGCACACCTGCACCAGCGCTGTGCCCACTACGAGGGCACCAAAAAAGTACAGCATGCCGGCCATGCGCAGCACCGACGGCAACAAGCTGATCACCACCAGCATCGCCGCGGAAATCAGAATCTGGCGAAACGTCCGGGACCCATCCACATCGCCGACTGATAACATGCGAATGCCCGCGCGTGCGTAGTCCTCGCGATACATCCACGCTATCGCATTGAAATGCGGAAACTGCCAGAAAAACAAAATCAGGAACAACAACCACGCGCCGCCATCCAGATGCCCCGTCGCCGCGGCCCAACCAATCATCGGCGGCACCGCGCCGGGAAACGCGCCGACAAATGTCGCCCACACGGTGCGCTTCTTCAGCGGGGTGTACGCCAGCAAATAACTCACACAGGTCAGCGCGCCTAACAGCGAAGCCAGCCAGCCCGCCACAATCCAAAGATCCACCGCTCCGGCGACGCTCAACGCCACACCAAACCACAGGGCTTCTGCGGGCTGCAGCACGCCGCTCGGCAACGGCCGCGAAGCTGTCCGCCGCATATGCCGGTCGCTCTCACGCTCGATGAAGTGATTCAGCGCCGCCGTGCCACTGGCGATCAGCATCGTGCCGAACACGGTGTGCACCATGTTCAGCCAGTCCACCGGCCCGCGCGCCCCCATGTAGTAGCCCGCCGCGGTGGTCATTAGCACCAGAAGCGACACGTCGGGCTTGGTCAGCGCCACATACGCATTCGCGCGACCGGCAAGAGTCAGTTCAGTTGTACGAAGCGTGCCCATTAAGCCGCCGTTTGCGGCCGCGAAGAAACCGCCACCGTACCTCGCCGCGGAACCAGACGATAGCACAGCAAAACTACCAGAATCGAGCTAGCAAAAACCAGTGCGCCAAACACCGTGTGAATAACGGTAAGCCAGACCATCACAGGCATCGGCTCCGGCGCATCCGCCGTGGTCAGCCGGGACCAGTATGCCGCAATCCCTAGCAAAATTTGCAGGCCCACCATGGAATGCAGCAGCGTGCGACCGAATGTCAGTTCCGGCGAATCGTCAAACCGTTTACGCAAGGCCGCCGCAGTCCAGATCATCACAGCCAGGGCGACTCCCGAGCCCACGATGTGCGGCCAGATGGCGACGTACTGATGGCGGAACCCGGCTCCCAGAAATACCTGCACAAACATGACGATGGCGTTCAGCAGTGCCAGCGAATGGATCGAAATCCCGCCATGATCTTCGAGCTGCTTATGATCTTCAATCCACCACTTGCTCGTAAACACCGCCAAGCACAAAATGGCGCCGAACATGATCTGGGCAAAACACGCATGCAGCACCGGCAGCCAGTATTGCAGCAATTTGCGGACGACTTCGCCGCCGAGGATGGATTGCACGACCACGCCGCCTACGGCGATTACAGCGAACCAGCGCAGCCACTTGCGTTCGTCCTTGACCCAGATCACGGCTGCTTCGACCAGCAGCAGCACGCCTAGAACGCCCGCGATGACGCGATGCGAATGTTCAAACAACGCGCCCCCCTTCGCCAACTGCCGTAACGACGGAAACCATGTTCCGAACGATTTGGGCCAATCCGGTACAGACAACGCGGCCGCATTTGATGTCACCAGCGCGCCGGCAATGAACAGTAAAACCGTCCACAAAAAAACAAACACCGCGAACTTATACACACCCGGTCGGTAGGTTGTCTTCGTCATTCCAAATTCCTGCAAAAATTATACCGCAGCGGGCTCCGGCGGCGAACTCAGCCGGCAACCCGCAGCTCCCGTTCCGCTTCTGAAATTCCGAGCTTCTGCAGCACCAAATCTTTCAGCGCGCCGATGAACGCCGGAGAATCGCCGACGGCCGGCATCATGCGAAACCGCTCGATGCCATACTTTTTCGCGTCGAAGCGGCCGTCGATGTTGATTTCGTGCAGCGTCTCGATGTGCTCCGTCACAAACGAAATTGGCACGACCAGCATTTCTTTCACGCCTTCGCGGCCCAGCCGCTCCATGGTTTCAAGGAACGGCGGCTCCAGCCATTTCATCGGCCCGACGCGACTCTGAAAGCACAGGATTGGGGTCTTTGGCCAGTTCACGTACCGCCGGCTGCCTGCTTCATTCACCAGGCGAACTGTGTCCGCAATGTGCTTCGGGTAAGGATCGCCCTTTTGCACCAGGCTCAACGGAATTCCGTGCGCGCTAAAGAGTAAGTGAATTTTCGAGCTGTCAGGGAACTGCCGGAGGCAGACGCCGATTTTCTGCACCAGCGCTTCGATGTATAGCGGATGGCTGTAAAACGATTCGACCGTCAGCTCCGGCGGTGCGCCAGCCGGTTTGCCATACACTCGTCGCCATTCTTTCAAGCTACTCAGCGTCGTTGCGTAGGAATAGTGCGGATAAAGCGGCAGGAGCACTAAATCATCCAGATGCCCGGCTGCTTTGATGGTAGCCACCGCGTCGGCGGTGAACGGCTTCCAGTAGCGCATCGCGGTGACCACGAGTGCATCAACGAACGGAGATAACGCCGCCGAGAGCTTTGCCCGCTGTCGCTCGGTCAGCAGCGCAATCGGCGAACGCCGCCCGATCATCGCGTAGCGCCCGCGCACCGGATCCGACCGTTTTTTCGCGATGTAGCCGGCCAGCGGGCCGCGCAAAAATCCCAGTGGTCCCATCGGAATAATGTCCGGATCGAGAAACAGGTTGCGCAGAAACGGCTCGACGGCGTCGAGCGAGTCCGGCCCGCCCAACTGAAATAACACGATTCCGACACGCTTCTTCATCTTCGTTTTGAAGCGCAATGTCGCTGCGGCAAGCTACTTCTCCTTGAACGCGCTTTTCTTCAAGCGCTCCACTTCCGAGCGCAGATCGTTGGTGCGCTTCACAATGCTCACAAAAAACAGAAAAAACACGCCCCAGCCGATCATATACGCCGCAAAAATGCTGTTCAGATTCTTCACCGGGCCTCCGCTTCGTGCCGCAAAAATTCCACGTCGTGTTTGGTCTTCTCCAGCGAATACCGTTCCCAGATCAAAAATGCAGCGAATACATGCATCACCGCCACGTTGAAAAAGAATACTGCCTTCATTGTCGGTTCGAGCCCCGAGCCCGGTCCGCCCATAATTACCGGAGCTGGATGCTGCGTTCGCCACCAGCGAATCGCGCCAAACACAATCGGCACATCAATGAAAGCGAATACGCCGAAGAGCGCGCTCAGTAGAGCCCGGCGGTCCGGCTCGTCCACTAGCGTGCGCAACAAGAGATAGCAGATGTATAAAATCCAAAGCACAAACGTGGAAGTCAACCGCGCGTCCCAGGTCCACCAGATGCCCCACACCGGCTTGGCCCAGATGGGCCCGGTGATCAGCACCACCGTAATGCAGGCCACGCCGACTTCGGCGCACGTGACGCCCAGCCAGTCGAATTGCGGCTTGCGCTTCCAGATGTAAAGCAGGTTAGCCAGGAAGCAGACAAAGAACGTAGTCTCGCCAGCCCACGCCGTCGAGGCATGAAAATAAAAAATCTTCTGAATCGTGCCCATGGTCCGCTCTTCCGGCGCAATATAGAAAGAGGCATAGGCCGCGCACGCTACCAAGCCGATCGCCACCACTCCAAACAGAACACGTTTCATCATGCGGCTGGACTATTCCTCCAATAAATATTCGCCGAAAAGCCACAACACCGTCAAAAAGACCACGTCGAAGCCGGCCATCAGCCCGATGCCCTTCCATTCCATGTATGGCTCGGGCTGCATCAGGCGTATGGTCACCTCCGTGCTGACTACGAGAATCGGCGTCAGCAGTGGCAACAGCAGCAGCGGCAGCAGCAATTCGCGCATCCGCGCCTGCGCAGAAATCACGGCCAGCGCCGTACCCACAACGGAAATTCCCAGGCTGCCCAGACAAAATGTTAAAAGGATGCCTGGCAGCTGCGCTCCGAACGACACATTGAACAGCGCCGCGAACACCGGCAGCATTAGCAATTCCGTCAGCAGCAAGAACAGAGTGTTCGCACAAATCTTGGCCAGAAAAATCGCAAACGGGTCGCTCACCGCCAAGCGCAGCGCGCTTAGTGTATCGTTCACCTGTTCGCGCAAAAAGCACGGCTGCAGCATCAGCGACGCTGCAAACAGAAATGCCATCCACAGCAAGCCGGGGCCGAACCGTCGCGACTCATGCGTCGTTGGGTCGAACGTAAAACTGAACACCACCACCACCACCAGCACGAATACGATGGTGGTACTGAGCAACTCGCGCGAACGGAACTCGGTGCGAACTTCCTTGCCGAGTAGCACCGCCGCATTGGAGAGGAGAGCCATTCAGCAATCAGTTACCGCAAAAATAGATTGGAACATCGCGCCTCGCTGCGTGTCGGCAATCACGCTGCCGCCTTCCAGGCGAATGGCGCGCGTAGCCAGCCGCGCCAGATCGGAATCACCGTGCAAGCTCATCAGAATCGTGCAGCCAGTGTCGCGGAGCTTGCGCAAGTGTTCGGTCAGCCAAGCACTCGATTCGGCGTCAAGGCCAGTGCCTGGCTCGTCAAACAACAGCAGCGCAGGCTGCGCCAGCAGCGCCCGTGCAATGGCCACGCGTTGCCGCATGCCGCGGGAAAACGTGCGTACCAGCGAATCCTTGCGGTCTTCAAGCCCTACTTCTCGCAGCAGCTCATCCGCGCGCCTCTTAGGTTCAGCGACTCTCTGCAATTTGGCAAAAACAACAAGATTTTCCGCGGCGGTCAATTCGTCGTACACCATCGTCGCATGCGCTACAAACCCGATGGCAGGCTTCGGATGTTCCGCTCCGCCGGAAAGAGTGAGCGAGCCATGCGTTGCCCGCACCAACTGCGCTGCAACGCGAAGCAGCGTTGTCTTGCCGGAACCGTTGCGCCCGGCAATCGCTACGCATTCGCCCGCGGTGATATTCAACGTCAAGTTGCGCAACGCGTAAACCGCGCCGTATCGCTTGTCCACTTGGTCGAATTGCAATCCGATGGAGCGAACCGGCGCGACAGGCAAGGCTCAGCCTCGCACCAGTTCTCGCAGCACTTGTTCGGCCTTGGCGCGCTCGCTCGAGTATTCCTCTTCGCTGATCGTTCCTGCCTGCCGGCGCAGCTCTAGCCGGAACAGCTGGTCTTTTAGCCCGTCTAGGCTGATCGCCGTGGCGCGATCAAGCGACGACAGCGCGTTCCCATTCGTTTCCGGAGAAATTTCACGGCCGTCCGATGTCCTGGCGATCATCCCGCTGCGCGGTGTCGCGTCCGCGGGAACAGCGATGACAACGGGCCTGCGCGCGAGCAAGATCGCCGCCAGAACAAACAAAATGCAAAATCCGCCGACCAGTGGCCACTTCAGCGCATCGAGCCGCCCGGGGATAGCTTGGATCGTTCCCGATGCTTCGCCGCCTTGCACATTTTCCGCGCGACCCGGCGCGCCGCCGGCATCCGCTGCGGAAGCCGTTGGCGGCGGCGCAGTTCCAGAAAGAGTTACGGAAACAAGGGTTCCGGCGGCCACGCCGGCCCGTTCGTATATGTTCATTCCCTGCTCTTGCCCGGCCATCTGCAAACCGTCGCCGGTCAGCTTTACGCTGGGTGGCGCAACGACGAGCAAGCGCCCACCGCCATAAGTCGTGGGAATCTTTACGGTCGTGGCGTTGCCGGGATACGGCAGTTGGTACGACAAGCGCACGTCGCTTTCGCCAGGTCGGAACGCAAAAGCAATCGCGTAGCGGTTCTTGCCTTTATCAATCGGGGCCTGCACTACCGGCATTCCCGATGGCCCGGACGCCGCGATCTGTTTTAGTTCCGCCATCTCCGGCAGAGTCAGCTCGAAATTTCCGTCCGCTCTGAAATAAGCCTGCGGAGGGGCCGAGTCATTCTTGACTCCGTACTCTTCACCGACGATCAGGTTGGACCCATTCGGCTGAAAAATAACCACGCGCGATGGCACCGAAATCGTCTTGGCATCGGAGGTCGGCTCAAAAACATCGACGCTGACGGAATCTTTTCCCGGCGGCAACGGCTGGTGAAAATTCACGCCTTTGTAGATTGCGCGCACCAGCATTGGCTGCGCGCCAATGCCGGGATTGTCGAAGGTGAATTGGCCGCTGGCGTCGGTCTTGGTGTTAGCGACCGGAGTCATGCCGCCTTGCAGCTGGATGAGCACTACATCCACACCGGCGCCCGGCTTACCGGTGGTGGCGTTGTTCACCGTGCCGCGCACCGTGCCCGCGTGAACGGCCGGGGCGATCGCCGCCAGCACAAGTAAAAACTCGGCCGCAACCCGCAAAGGCTTGTTCATTGCGCGCCCCGCTGGGCGGGCTTAGGCCCGCGCGGACGCATGGTGACCGAGTCGGTGGCCTGATCGATCTCGGCCAGCAATAGGGCCGCTTCCAATTCCATGGAATTCTTCATCGTTTCGTAATCGCTCTCGGAATACTTCCCTGCGCGATATTCAAAGCGCAGGTCGCGCAAGTTGTCGTAAATGGTGTCGCGGCGCTCCAACAGTTGGTCTAGTTTTGAACGGTGCGGCGCCAAATCGGAGGCATCGGGCCGAATGTAGAAGACAAACAGCCCGGTGGCGGCGGCCAGCGCGAAGCATGCGCCGAGCACGGCCCAATCGGACGATGCAATCTGCGAAGCCGCCAACAACAAAGAGTAGAACAACCTAGTCCTCCGTTTCGCGTCGCGCCAATTCGCGGGCTCTCGCTAGAAGCTCCGGAGTAACGTTTACGGACGCGTGGCCAGCTCCTGCGGCAGCCATGCTAGCGCCGCTGACTGCAGCGGGCCGCTTTCTCCAGCGCTTCATAATCACGATGACAAGCCCGGTTCCACCAAGCAAATACAGAATGGGCATCAGCCAGGCGACCAAGCCGAAACCACTCTTGGGCGGCTCCACGTACGCAAGTGGTCCGTATTCCGCGATCATCGCCTGCAGCGTTTGCTCGTCGTTCTTGTCTTGGGCGATGTGCGCGTCGATCTCTTTCAACATCCCTTTGGCGGTGTCGCAAGGGCCTGAATACGTGCCACCGACGTGGTAGCATTTCGCCGCCGACTGATCACAACCGCCACACATGCATTTCAGTTTTGCGCCGATCTGGTGCGCACGGTCGTTCTGATCGGCAAGCAGGCGTTGCGCGCCAGGCGCAGTCAGCGCTACCGCCAACGCCAGCAAGCCGAATTTTGCTTTTCGCTTTTCCATTTTCGAGTTTCGATATCCGAGGCTCAGTCGTTCCCTTCCCGCAGCGTCACTTGAGCCGGGTGCATCCGGCCCACCTCCGGCGCGTGCGCCGGCGATTCCGCCTTAGAAAGCACAACCACCGCGGCGCGGTTCGGCAACAAAGCCACAATCGTGCCCATCACAACGACCATGCCGCCCCACCACACCCACTTCACCAGCGGGTTGATGAACGCATGGATGGTCGGCAGCCCAGTCTGCGGATTCATACCTGCATACACAACGTACAGGTCTTCACGCAGCGTGGAATAAATGGCCACCATCGTTCCGGATTCCTGATTGGTGGGAAAATTTCGCCGCTCCGGATAGAGCATCATCACGGGTTTGTCGTGTTTCAAAACTTCCACGATCATGCGGTCAGCGACGTAGTTCTTTTCCTGCTTCTGATCCATGCTCTGCAGCAAGAGATCGTAATTGCCAACTCTTGCCGTTGAGCCGATGGGCAGTTCCTTCTCAACTTCCTTGTTGAACGCCTGGCCGGATAGCCCGATGAAAATCATCACCATGCCAAAATGAACGATGTAGCCGCCATAACGGCGCGTGTTGCGCAGCGTCAGGTCAACGCAGGAAGCCAGCCATGAAGCGCCCGAGCGAATCCGCACGACTCTTGCACCGCGGTAAAATTCCTGCACGATCGTGCTGGCCACAAACACGCAAAGGATGAGGCAAATCAGGGAAAACATTTCGCGGAAGCCGAAAACAAACCCCATCACGCCACCAAGTAACCCCAGAATGCCCGGCCACTTGAAATTGCGCAGCAAACTTTCCGTGGACGTCTTGCGCCAGGCCAGCAGCGGCCCGACACCAGTCAAAAACAGCAGCAGCAACCCGAGAGGAATGTTCACTTTGTTGAAAAATGGCGCCCCCACGCTGATGCGCTGCCCGGTGAACCACTCTGAAAACACCGGGAACAATGTGCCGGAGAGCACCGCCACGCAGGCGACCAAGAGCACGAGATTATTGAACAAAAAGCTGGACTCACGCGAAACCAGCGAATCGAGCTGGTTCTCGCTTTTCAAATAATCCTTGTTCTTGAAGTATGCGGCCAGGCAGACGCCCAACACGATGCACAAAAATCCGACGAACCAGCTGCCGATGCTCGATTGTGCGAACGCATGCACCGAACTGACGACGCCGCTGCGCGTCAGCAGGGTGCCCAGAATGCACAGCATGAACGTAACGAACACCAGCCAGACGTTCCACACTTTCATCATGCCGCGCTTCTCCTGCATCATCACCGAATGCAGGAATGCGGTGCCGGTCAGCCACGGCAACAGCGAAGCGTTTTCGACTGGGTCCCATCCCCAATAACCGCCCCAGCCGAGAACCGCATACGCCCAATGCGCACCTAGCAAAATGCCCATGGACTGGAAGCACCACGCAATCATGGTCCACTTGCGCGTCAGGTGAATCCACTTTTCGCCCGGATAACGCGCCAGTAGCGCCGCCAGCGCAAACGCAAACGGAATCGTAAATCCGGTGTAGCCCGAATACAGGTTCGGCGGATGAATCACCATTTCCGGATACTGCAACACCGGATTGAGCCCGTTGCCGTCCGCACGCGCCACCAAGTCGAACGCGCCGCCTGCGTTGGCAACTCCCAAAACCTTAAACGGGCTCGCTACAAAGTTGCTGATAGTTAGGAAAAACAGCTGCACGCCGGCCAGAATCACGCCGACGTACGGCATCAATTCGCCATTCTTATTGCGGTAGGTAAACAGCACCGAAAAAACGTAGATCGCCAGCAGGAAGCTCCAGAACAGCAGCGAACCTTCCTGTCCCGACCACAACGCAGCCACTTTGAAAAATGTGGAAAGATCGCGGTTGCTGTGCGAAACCACATAGGCAACTGAATAGTTGTCGCTGAAGAAGAGATAAACGAGGCTCAGCGTGGATACAAAAATCAGTCCGCACGTCGCCATGCCTGATTGGCGGGCGCTCTTAATCAGCAAAGGATGGCGGGTGATGATCGCGGCGATTCCGCCGCCAAAGGCATACAGAGCACAAACAAACGCCAGGATCAGCGCAAAGGATCCGAATACATCCATGCGGTTCCGCTTTCTCCCAAACTATCTGCCAACGTTGCTTCCCATGCGGAATTTGCAGCAGCCAGCAGTGGCTACATCGAACTCCGTTGCGTAGCCGCTGGCGCCGCAGCCGGCTTTCCCCCGGGCGCCGCTTCATACTTGGACGCGCACTTGGCCTGGATGTGCTCCGCCACAAACCGTCCGTCGGCGGCGGGACGTCCCTCGATCAATGCCTGCGAATTATCCACGAACGTGTCCGGCAAAGGATCGCTACCTACGTAGCTTACCGGCAAAGACTTGCCCTCGCCTTCCAGGACGAAATCCACACGTCCAGTCATGCGATGGATGCTACCGGTCTGCACCGTACCGCCGATGCGCATGCGTTCCGTGCGCGCCGAGCCTTTCAACGTGTCGAGTTCCGCCAGCGTGTGGTAATACGTCTTGCTCTCGCCGTAGCCAAGCCACGCGAGAAACGCCATGGAAACCACGATCACGCCGATGCCGATGCCGAACTTGGCTTGTTTTTTCATGCCAAGCGCTCCCTTTCTCTTTAGCTAATCTATCACAAGGAAGCGACAGGAGTTACCCGTATTGCGGCTTCCAGCGAGCCCGGCGCGAGTTCTTCCAGCCGGAAGGCATGCCCGTTTTGCGATACCACCCATTCCGCGCCAACTGTTTCTTTTGCCAGTTTCTCCACAACAGGATCGAGCTCCCTGTCCAGCAAAACCAGCTTCTTGGGTTTCAGGGAACGGCGGATACGAACTGACGTCGGGGCCAGCCGCGTTCCCAGCAATTCTTGCATTGTTTTGGAATCGATCGACTGATTCGGACATTCCAATAGGTAAGTAAGGAGGTATCCGCGCCGTTGGAACTCCGCCAGCACCGCCTCCACGGACTTTCTGCGCGGATCGATTCCCAGCGCTCGCAGCAGCGCCAATCCTTCACCGCGAAATTCATCCACTGCCGAATACAGATGGTCTGCGTCGGCCGCAGGACTCGCCGCACCTAGAAAAAGGGCCTGCACATGAATCGGCCGGTACCGCGTCATGTTCTCCAATCGCTTCAACCGCCGCGCGATGTGCTCTTGATCCGCGGATTGCCCGCACCCATCGCAGAGAATCGCCTTCGAATCTTGCATGCTTGTATCCTAGAGCACCGACCCTGCTCACGCAATTTTCGCCGGTGAAAGCGCCCCCTGGACCAGACCGCCTTTTGCTCTTGCCGTCTGCGGGAAGACCTGGAATAAATTTACAAAAGTAGGTTCACTGCCCTAGAAAGGACGCGGGATTGGTTAGCGTGACTCAGTGTCCCGGCTGCGAAGGCCGGAGCATCCATCGGGATTCATTCCTTGCCCATTGCTCGGACTGCCGACTGGTGTGGCATCGCCGCCCTGCGGAAACTTCTGCGATTTTCTCGCGGGCGATCCTTGCTGGACGTCGGAACGAGCAAGCGTAAATTTGTATCCGACAATTTGAGTGTTGCCCGCAGCTTGAGCCGACTGACGGAGAGGTCCAAGACAAACGCCGACCAGATAGGCCGCAACAGGCGACAACTCCCGGCGGTTCACTGAATCGGCTGGGCCGAAATCTACGGCTGGATGACGGTTTCGTCCTGCGGCAGCTTTGCCCGCAGGCACCACTTCAATTCCTGGCTCAATTCGTTCACTTCCATGCCCGGCATCACGATGAATTTGCACGCCAGCATTTCGCGCGACTCGTCGTCATCTGGCAGTTGGCAGCTCACACGACAATATTGACAATCCTGATTCCAGCAAAATCGTCCGTACGGGATCGTCTCCGGGCTGAGAAACTGGAAGCAGCGCAATAAGGAATTTCGCTCCGGTACTTGAAATTTTTTCCCAAGAATGGTGATATCCACGAGCTTTTCATAAGGTCGAAACGGTTCCGACATAAAATTCCGGTTTCCGCAGGCACGCAACGCTGCTGGGCACAACGTTGTGGGTTCCAGACTTTCAGGATTTAATTTCCAAACGCCGGGGGTGCAAGTTCGTTTTACAACCCTGACTGGAAAGCCCTACCCGCTTGCTTGTTATTCCAATCAAGCCTAACGCGCTCATTTGCACGCTTACACAGTTTCGTAAAGCTCGCGTTCCTATATGCAAAGGGCGAGTACTAACCCCATCTGTTGAGGCATGGGAAACACTTGGCGGAATACCGCGGGGCGTGGGGCAACCACGAATTAGGCCTGCAGATCGAAAAACTGGCCCATCTTGCGGAACTTCTCATAGCGAGCCGAAACCAGCGTGGTCACCGGTTCATTCAATAACGCAATCAACTGGCGATCCAATACCTCTTCTAGTAAACGCGCCGCCGCTTCCAGGTCGGTATGCGCGCCGCCTTCCGGCTCCTTCACAATTTCGTCCACAATCCCGAGCTCTTTCAGGTCGGAAGCCGTGATTTTCATCGCTTCTGCCGCCGTCTCAGCCTTGGCCGAATCGCGCCAAATAATGCTCGCGCAACCTTCCGGTGAAATCACCGAGTAAAAGCCATTCTCCAGAATGTTCACGCGGTCGCCTACGGCGATGGCCAGCGCGCCACCGGATCC
>DASSYL010000175.1:0-3389 GCA_035703315.1 Candidatus Acidiferrum sp.
AGCCGGCCATCCTCATCGGATGAAGTTGCCGAGCACGCGTTTCCGCCGCACTGTCGGCAGCTGGGCCAATGTTCCAACTAATCCGGAAGGCGCGCCAATAGCGCACGAAGAATTTATCGCGCGCCAGGACGAATGGCTTCCCACGTCCGACGACCGCGCCTTCGTGCACAGCCTGATGCACGGCGTCTTCGAACGTGGCAAGATGGCCAGCTGGATCGCTCCCCCCGAGCGCGGCATCAACACCCAACCCATCGACTTCGAATACGTCCGCTTCAACCGTCACTGACCATCCAGATCATCAGTCAAGAACACTGTCACGAGCCGGGTCAGTAACGGGAGACGCGCCATGTGCGACCGACAGACTAGGAGTTCTTCGCCATCGCTCGCCCGCGCAAAGTTCGGCCTCTCGTTCCGTGATTCCTACAAACTAGTTGAATTGGAATCGCCCCGACGTGAGTTGCTGAAGGGCGCTGAATTCACCCGCTGGAGTTAGCAAGGCTGAGACGACAGGTCAATGGGTTGGCGGCCTCAAAAACTCGAGAGAGAATAGGTCGGGATGGTTTCGCCTGAAAAAATTAGAGATGGGCTTAAGCAGCATTGGGGCTATGACGCGTTTCGGCCGAAGCAGGAAGCGATTGTGCGCGACATTCTGGCCGGGCGGGATGTGTGCGTGGTGATGCCGACCGGCGGCGGTAAATCGCTGTGCTATCAGTTGCCGGCGACGTTGCAGACACAGGAGACCGCGATTGTGGTTTCGCCCTTAATTGCGTTGATGCAGGACCAGGTTGCGCAGCTCACGCAAATGGGAATTTCGGCAGCGGTGCTGAACAGCAGCCAGGGTTGGAACGAGCAACGCAAGACGGAGCAGCGCGCAGAACGTGGTCAGTTTCGGTTGCTGTATCTTTCGCCGGAACGGCTGGCCAAACGCGAAATGGTGGACTGGCTGAAGAAAGTGCCGGTCTCGTTTTTCGTCATTGACGAAGCGCACTGCATATCGGAATGGGGCCACGAATTCCGGCCAGACTATCGCGAACTGAAACTGCTCAAGAAAGAATTTCCGGATAAGCCCATTGCGGCTTTCACGGCCAGCGCCACGCATCGTGTGCGCCATGACATCATCGAGCAGTTGAAACTGAAGGAGCCTGGGAAATTCATCGCCAGCTTTCACCGTTCGAATCTCAATTACCAGGTGCTTGAAACAGATAACTTCACGCAGACCGATCGGCTGCTGGCCATTTTGCGAAAACACGAGGGCCATCCAGTGATTGTGTATTCGCCGACGATCAAGCGGGTGGGCACGACGATAGCAATGCTGGAGGAAGAGGGTATCGCCGCGATCGGGTATCACGCAAAAATGGAAGCCGCGGAGCGTCAGGAAAATCAGGAGCGGTGGATGTCCGATGAAGTGAACGTGCTGGTGGGCACGATCGCCTTCGGTCTCGGCATCAACAAGCCTAATGTTCGGGCAGTCGTGCATCTGGCGCTGCCGAAGTCGCTCGAACAGTATTACCAGGAAGCGGGCCGAGCTGGGCGAGACGGCAATCGTTCCGATTGCGTGGTGCTTTGGCAAAAGCGAGATACCGCGCTACTGGCATATTTCATTGAGCAGGTCGAAGATGACGGAGAAAAAGCGCGCGGATGGCAGCGCTATCGCGATATTACTGGATTTGTTTCCGCCAGGCAGTGCCGCCACAAACGCATCTGCGCGCATTTTGGCGAAACAGTGGCTTGGGAAAAGTGCGGCGCTTGCGATTTTTGCCTGGGCGGCTTTGCCTTGGGCGATCTGTCGGAAGTTGAGGCCATTCAGGAGAACGCGGTCGCTGCAGTACCAAGAGGAGGCAGCCGGAGGCGAGATCGTAGAAAGGCTACTGGAGCAGCCGGAAGGCAATCAGGATCCAAGGCGCTGATCCAATCCGCTGCGGCGTCGGACTCGCCGCTGCTGCAAGCCCTAAAAAACTGGCGGCGGGACCGCGCTGTGAAGGACCAGGTGCCGGCGTTTGTGATTTTTCACGATTCAGTGCTGCTGGAGATCAGTTCAGCGAGGCCGCGAACCTTGGCGACGCTGTCGCGCATCAAAGGAATCGGCGAGAGTAAGCTGACTCGTTATGGCGAAGAGATTCTGCGACTTGTCGGCAAAGGTTCGGCGACAAACTGAATCCAGTTCAGCGGCCGGATTTTCGAGGCAATTTCAGGGTTTCGTCGCAAGTTTGTTTTGCCTGACGATTTGTCTTACACTTTCGCTTAACCACCCAGGCCCGCGAGTAGTCCTGGTCAAAAAACCGGCAGCTAACCTGGATAGATGACGACCGTAGGAGATCGATCATGTTGCGCATAAATGATGAAGCGCCCAACTTTACGGCGGAAACGTCGCAGGGCAAAATCAACTTTCACGAATGGATCGGAGATGGCTGGGCCATCCTGTTCTCCCATCCAAAGGATTTCACGCCCGTTTGTACGACGGAACTCGGCTACATGGCCGGGCTACAGCCAGACTTCGCGAAACGCAACACCAAGATTATCGGATTGAGCGTGGACCCGGTCAGCAGTCATAGCAAGTGGGCAGCGGACATCGAAGAAACGCAGGGCCACAAGGTCACTTTCCCGATGATCGGCGATCCGGAACTGAAGATTGCGAAGCTCTACGACATGCTGCCTGCGGAAGCTGGCGACAGTTGCGAAGGCCGCACGGCGGCGAACAACGCCACGGTACGCACAGTGTTTATCGTGGGGCCAGACAAGAAGATCAAGCTGATGCTCAGCTACCCGATGAGTACCGGCCGCAACTTCGATGAAGTGATGCGCGTGGTGGATTCGCTGCAACTGACGGCGAAGCATCAGGTTTCTACGCCCGTGAATTGGAAAAACGGCGAGGACGTCATCATTTCCGGTTCGGTGTCAGACGAAGACGCAAAAAAGAAGTACCCGCAAGGCTGGAAGGCACCAAAGCCGTACATTCGCATCGTTCCCCAGCCGAAGTAACCGGACTTCGGCAGAAAGCAAACTTTTTGGTTCGCTTGCGAAAAATTTCAGGAGGCTGTAATCTTTTTGCGATGAGCAATTACCCCCAGATGAATGCAATTCTGTGCGACGGCTGTCCGTGTTGCGCAAACGTGTCATCTGGCGCGGGGAGGCTGATGGTCTAGCGCTCTAATTCAGCCCCAAGAAGTTTTTAACCCACCGCCAGAAAACCAGGTCGGTGGGTTTTGTGTTTTCTGGAGGGCGTGTTTCCGAAGGACAAGAGCAGCGGGATAAACCCGCTGCTATAAAGTTTGTAGGGCAGAGGCGTCGTCGCCAAGTGGTGGTAAGGCCAGAGTCTGCAGGAGCCTACACCAAGTGGTTTCAATAGGTTGCAGAGACCTGTTTCGGCGTCGGTAGGCGTTGCAGGGGCA
>DASSYL010000295.1:0-6986 GCA_035703315.1 Candidatus Acidiferrum sp.
TCCCGCGTTTCCTGGCCTCCGCACTCCCTTCGACCAGACAGTCGGCAAAATTTCCCGATCCAGGTTCGACCGGCACCGTTTCTTTTTCGTCAGACATCGCACACCCTCCTCTCAGTTCTTCAGGGTTTGGCGTTGGCAAACCCTTCCCGGACACACATCTTCCGAGCCCTGTATTGAGGGCCTTCAGCCATCAAGTTGTTTTGCTTATCCCTGAGAGAGTACCCCGCGAGTTGGCAACTTTGCCGCACCGGCTTCTGCAGGTTGCCATGCAGTGGCCGGCGCGGCGCTCGCAGGGATGTGAGGTTGCGCGCGTCCTCAATCTGTTGGACACCGCCCGCCCGTTCCAGTTCCCGGCAATTCGCTTAGATGTTACCCCGCCCGCGTCTTTATTTGCGATTCCCGCGCTGTAACCTTTCGCCTTTTCTCCGCATCTGTACTTCGGACGTGGATCCATTCAGTTGGCCGCTTTGCGGCCACATTTAGGTTGACCGCTAGCGGGCACTCTCGCTTGACCGCCCATAACTCAACGGCCAACTCAGGGAGGCTTTTCCATGGAACGGCATAATCCCGAGACCATCGGGGTGCGCCGCACCGGTTGGGCTGCTCTGGACCGCGATCCGCAGCTGGACAAAATCGAGTTCGTCTGTCCCCACTGCGGCCAGCGCGACCAGAAAAATGCCCGCCGCGAACGCACGCTTTATCGCTTCACCGACGGTTTTCTGCAGGACCTGCAAGGCGAAGTCACGCAATGCCACTCCTGCAAAAAATATCTCCGCGTGGTTCCGATTGTGATGTTGCACGATCAGGAGGAAACGCGGCGTTTCGCCGCCGTTTTCGCCGACGAACTCGTCGCCACTTCTCAGTGATTTTGTTTTCGCTCTCAGTAGGCTGACCAAAGAAGAGGCGCCCCGAGTAACTTAGGGGCGCCTTTGAGTTTCTAACAGCCGCCGTCTGTTGGCCCTGAGGCTCGAAGGGAGAGGGGCCGCTTTTTCAGTGCACTTCTATGCAAACTCCCTTTAAAAGCCTCCGGACCCGGCTCTTTTTCTTTCTCGTCCTTCTCCCTTCTCTTTGGTCCCAGCATCAAGCACAAAAAAGCGCCCCGTTTCCGCTGCGGGGCGCTTGCCGAACATTTCCTCGTTCGTTTGGGGAAAGAACTAAACCAAATTCTTAGTGGTGGTCGCGATCATGATCATGGTCGTGATCATCCCAGTCGCGGTCGGTATGCCAGCGGCTACCCTCCACATCCCACCAGCGATGACCATGTTCCCAACAGTAGCTGCGCGCTTCCGCTAACTCCTGCCGCGCGTGCGCCGCCTGTTTGCTTTCCCATCCGTGTTTCCCCGCGGCTTCGTGCAAGCGTTGATCCGCCTTTATAATTCGTTCCTGGCAGTCATCCGCTTTCGCGCTCGGCGTTCCACCAAACAGCGCCAAGCTTCCCGCCAATACTCCCATTCCCACAATCGCTTTCCAGCTTGCCAGATTGCCCTTCAGATTCACTCGATGTCGCATCATTCCTTTCCTCCAGGTAATTCGCATACCGCGAAAAAAGGCTACTGTCGCCGGGTGCCGGGCGGCCATACCCGCTAAACCCTAGCTGCACGCAGGAGTTGCGCTAGATACCGAAAGGCGCACTTGTTAGTAGGCTTGGAGAAAGGGGTCAACTTCCATGTGGTACTTTTCCAATCCTGCTCGAATCACTTCAAACGCATCATCCACGTTGTCCGCGAATTGCAACAGCCCGTACTCGCTCGCGCTGATCATTCCCCACCGCACCATTGCTTTCAAATTCAGCACGTCGTCCCAATACTTCCGCCCGTAAATCAAAATCAAATTGGTTCGCGTCAGTTTTCCGGTCTGCAGCAGCGTCATCATTTCCCACAATTCGTCCATGGTTCCGAATCCGCCTGGGAAAACAATCAGCGCTTTCGCAATCTGCGCGAACCACAATTTGCGCATGAAAAAATAATGGAAATTAAAACTCAGTTCCGGGCTGATATACGGATTCGCAAACTGCTCGTGCGGCAGCTCGATCGAAAGCCCAATCGATTTTCCGCCCGCTTCATACGCGCCGCGGTTCGCCGCTTCCATTATTCCCGGCCCGCCGCCCGAACAAATCACAAATCTCCGCGGCCGCGGCCCCAGCGACATCGCCCACGTCGTAATCTTGTGCGAAAGCGCCCGCGCCTCTTCATAGTAACGCGACATCTCCAACGCGCTCTTCGCCGATCGCACCGCCTCGCGATGGCTCTCCCTCGCTTTCGCGCTTTTCCCGACCTTCAGTTTCTTCAGGTGCTCCAGCCGCGCCAGCGCATCTTCCCGCGAATGAATGCGCGCCGACCCAAACAACACAATCGTGTCGCCGATTCCCTCCCGCTTCAGTTGCGCCAAGGGATTGATGTACTCGGCAAGAATCCGCAACGGCCTCGCCGGTGTGCTCTCGAGAAATACCGGATCCTCGTGCGGTGCTTTCGGTGCATGCTGCGGCTTCAACTTGGGCTTCACGGACATTCTCGTTCCGTCCTCTCAAATCGCGCCTTACATTATTAAGGAGCTGCACCCGCCCGGCAACGCTATCCGCCCAGCCTGCGTCGAATTGAGTACACTCCGTAGCACCGCAACCGAGGTGTTTCGTTGTGGTGGGTCTTTAGACCCGTTCTTTCCGTCCAGCGAAAAAATGCTCCATCCATTTGCCAAACGTATGTCGGGTTTTTGCTTCGCGATGCTCTTCTCTGGTGCGGCATCACATGCCCAGGCCCCCGAAGGCCCCATGACGCCCCAGCCCACCACCCAAATCCAGCAAACTCCCCCCGAAGTCCTCAGCAAACTCACCGCCCGTGTAACCCTGGTCACGACTCCCGTCACCGTCCGCGATCCACGCGGCGTCATGATCCACAACCTAGACCAGCAGGACTTCCTGATCACAGACAACGGCGTCCTGCAAAAAATCACTCACTTTGACGTTGGCGGCGATCCACTTTCCATCGTCATCGTCGTCGAAACCAGCACCCGCATCGACCCCATGCTGCCCCAACTTCGCAAACTCGGCATTCTCTTCACCGAACAAGTCATGGGCCCGGAAGCCGAAGCCGCCGTCGTCGGTTTCGAAGAATCCGTACACCGCCTGCAAGGCTTCACCCGCAGCCACGATTCCATCGAATCAGTTTTCGCTGGATTGAAAACTACCGAATCCGGCCATCGCCTTTTCGACGCCATGGCCGAAGGCGTTGCACTGCTGAGCGACCGCCGCAAACCCACTCCGGAGAATCCTGTCCCCGGCCGCCGCATTCTTCTCGTCGTTTCCGAAGCTCTCGATTCCGGCAGCGAAACCAAACTTGGCGAAGTCCTCCGCCAAGCCCAACTTCAGAACATCACCATCTTTAGCATCGGCCTTTCCACCATCCGCGGCGAACTGCAGTCCAAGCCGCGCGACAACGCTCCCGTTCCCATTGCTCCTCCCGGCATTTCAACGATTCCTGGTCCTCCAGGCACGGTCAATGTTCCCCCCGCCGGAGGCCCCGGGGGCGGCGGCGTTGACTTGATCGCCCTGGCCCAGGTCATCGTCCAGCAAACTAAAAGTGCCGAAACAAAACACGCCTTGGAACTAGGCGCCATCGCCACCGGCGGCAGTTACTACTCCACCTTCAAGGGCCGCTCTATCGAAGCCGCTCTCGACGAAATCGGCGGTGAACTTCACTCGCAATACATGCTCACCTATTCCCCGCCGCGCTCAGGCGACGGCAACGACTTCGGCTACCACAAAATCTCCGTCTCCCTGGTCCCCGACAAATCCCAGAATAAAAAAATCGTCTCCCGCCCCGGCTACTACATCCCTCCGCCTTCCAACTGACGGCTCTCGCCTCACTCCTAACGACGGTGGCTCGTCTTCCTCAGCAGTGACTCCGGCCGCAAATTCAGCACCACCTGAAACCACCAGTGCGGTTGACATTTGATCTGCACGGGCACTGCGCGCAACTCATTCTTCGTCCCCACCTCAATCGTGAATTCCGATGTTTTTCCCTGTCGCCCGGCTCTGTGAAATAAATCCCGTTTCCAGCAAATCCTCGTAGGTTCGATCCACCAGCAACCCGCCCGTTGCACCTTTCACTTGCGCCGTCAACTTTTTCAACGGCGTTTCGTGCTTTTACGTCAGCGTATGCACCTGCCCGTCATACCCGTAGCAAAGCATCTTCGATCCTTGCCCTCCCTTTCGCGCGCGCTCCTGGGACGCCGCCATTGAAATGACTTGCGCCACCTACCAGCGCCAAAAACTCGTCTCCGTCAGCGCCCTGCGTTAAGCTTTCTTCTCTGATGTCCGCCGACCTCAACCTCTCCCTCCGCCTCGCCACCCCGGCCGACATCCCCGCTCTCCGCCAACTCATAGAAACCTCTGTCCGCACTCTGCAACGCAACGACTACACGCCCGAACAAATCGAAGGAGCCCTCGGCACCGTCCTCGGCCTTGACACCCAGCTCGTCGCCGACGGCACCTACTTCATTGCGGAAGCCCGCGCCGCCTGCGCCCGCCGCGTCGCCGGCTGCGGCGGTTGGAGCAATCGCAAAACCCTCTTCGGTTCCGACCACGCCCAAGTCCGCGAACCGGAACTCCTCGATCCCAAAACCGACGCCGCCAAGATTCGCGCTTTCTTCATTCATCCCGATTTCGCCCGCCGCGGCATCGGCAGCAAAATCCTCGCAGCCTGCGAATCCGCCGCCCGCTCCGCCGGCTTCTCCCGCTTTGAAATGGGCGCCACCCTCACCGGCGTCCCCTTGTACCTCGCCCGCGGCTACCAAATCCTCGACCGCATCGAAGTCCCCCTTCAGAACGGTCACACCCTCCCCGTAGTTCGCATGTCCAAATCGGATCCCTGAACTCGTTTTTGCCGGACTATTGAGTAAGTGCGGGAGAGAGGCAAAGCGTCAGCTGCGTATTTACAATAACTTGCAAGCGTGGCGCTTTGGGACGCTGGTGTTACCCGGCAGGTTTCGGCGCTGAACCCTTATCTCTACCTCGCTGCCGCAAGCATCTTGGCCTGCTGCAGCTCCGGCCGATCTGACTGGCTCGCGCTGCAATTCTTCAGCAACTGTGCGTAATACGCCGCGGCCTTGTCCTTCTGCTGCGCTTGTCCCGCCGCCTGCGCCGCTCCATAAAGCCCGTTGAACCGGTTCGGATCCGTCTTCAGCGCAATTTCGTACTGCTCCAACGCTTCCTGCGCCTTCCCGGCTTCCAGCAGCATGTCCGCCAGCATTTCGCGAGCGGGCAATTCCGTTTCGCCTTTGCCCACTTTGTCCTGAGTGTCGGCTACCGAGCGCATACGCTTCACCGCTTCTTCCGGTTTTCCGGCCGCGTAGTCGGCCCACGCTAGCACTTCTTCGCGATTGTTTTTCAGATACTCAGCGATGTACGGCTTCGGGCCTTTGCGCGTGGCTTCGACCAGTTCGTCGAAATGTTTCAGGGCATCCTGCGCACTGGCGGCGTCGTGCAGGTGTCCCGCGGCGATCGCCCGCGCCCAGAATGCGATGGACTGGGCGCCCGGCACGGCGTCTTTCTCAGATTGCAGCTGCAGCGCCTCTTTCCACTGGCGGCGCTCGATCAGGTAGACGGCCGGAAACGACGCACGGTGGGCTTCGAAGTAGTCTTCAAAATCCGGGTCGACATCGGCCCGGCGAATCGCCTCCATCGCACTCACCTGAGCTTTGGCGTTGACGTCGTCGCCAGTCTGCAGATAAGCGTATTCAAGAAAGTCCATGGAATGCAGGCGGTGGTGCAGGACGTGCAATTTCATGCCGATCATTTCGTCGGCGATCTTAATCGCCGCAACGTTGGATTGGATGTCGTCCTGCCACAATCCCAGCCGGGCAAAAATGTGCGACGGCATGTGTACGGCGTGCGCCGAAGCGGGTGCAATGCTGGCGTACTTGCGCGCCGCCGCCAGGCCCAGGCTGGCCATCGAGGGGTTGTCGCAACTGTGAATAATGTAGTGCGCGATTCCGGGATGCGTGGGTTGCTCGTCAAAAAGTTTTGTAAGGATCGCGACCGCGGCCTTGTCGTTGGTGTGCTCGGGATCGTTTTCGGAAGCCGAACCGAGCAGCGATAGCGCGTAGAGCACCGCGGCTTCCTGATCCTGCGGATTGTGCTCGTAAACTTTGCGCATGGCATCGGAATAGGCGTTGGCACGCTTCCCGTGATCGAGCTTGTCGGGGTCGGTGTAAAAAACGGTGAGGGCGCCGATGTATTCCTGCTCGCGCGCCGTGGGCGCTTTCAGAGCCTTGGCCTTGCGCAGGTATTCCGCGCCGCTTCGCAGATTTTCCTTCGAAGGTCGCTCCCAAAGCTGGTGATAGAGACTCATCGCCTGTCCCCAGAAAGCCATGGCGCACTTGGAATCGCCAGCGGAAATCTTCCCGAAAGCTTGCAGCGAGGATTCATACTCGAAGGAGTAGAGCAGCGCCATGGCGCGGTTAAACGCAGGCTGCACCGCCGGCCCGCACGAAACCGGAAAATTTACCGTGCCGAGGTTTTCCGCGCCGTCGTGATGGTGTTGATGCTCGGCTTCCTGCGCGAATGCTGGCGAGATTGCCAGGAGCACAAAGACGGCAAAAAAGTACAACCCCATTTTCATATTGCATTCTCCGAATTAGGATTGCTATTCGTGGACTGAAGCTTTTTGAGACTTATGGCCAGAACGATCGTGCTGCTGACAAGCGCCAGAACGGAACCAGCGACGAGGACAGGCGAATGTACTTGCAAGGCCCCCAACAAAAGCATGTAGGTGAAGAGAGCGGTCTTGGGGACGAATCGTAGCCATATTGCTCTGGGCGTTAAGTGGGGTTTCGGCCGATTCATTGAAAAGTCTCAGCTTATTTTTTTTGCCGTGGAACAAACCATTGACCGCCAACCAAGCGGCTGCCAGTATGACCGCTCCGCAACAAACGTATAAAACTAGCAGCAGAGGATTTTTCATAATGAGCTAGGGAGAAGTTAGGTTATC
>DASSYL010000500.1:0-4717 GCA_035703315.1 Candidatus Acidiferrum sp.
CGGAAACCGAATCGTACAAAACAGCTCCGTATCCTGCTCCGAGTACGCACGCTGCCAATACTCGAAAGCCTTCTCCCGGTCCCCAGCCGCTGCATAGGCGGCCGCAAAGTTTGCCGGAGCAACTAATCTCGTTCCCGCGTCACTCAAGAGCTGCAGATACCCCTTGGCGTCGCCGCTGTACTGGCGGTTTCCGACGCCAGGGAAATTCATCTTCTTCATTTCCGCGACGGCTTCAGCGTATCGCCCCACGGCAAATAGGACCTGCGACAGGTAGTAGTGTCCTCCGCCGAAGGCCGGGTCGCGTTCCACGAGCTTGCTCAATTGTGCGATCGCTTCGGGCGTCCGGTGCGCCGAGTGCAGCGTCACGCCATAGTTCATATTCACTACCAGCGACAGTGGATCGAGAGTGAGCGCCCCCTGCATGTGCTCCACCGCCTCGTCGATGCGCTTGTGCGGCAACAAATAAATGAACGCGTAAAAATAATGCGCCGAAGGATCGTTTGGATTCAGAGCGAGTGCGCGCTGGAACTCCCGTGCTGATTCGTCCCACTTCAGCAGATTGCCCATGGCCAACCCGCGCGCCGTGTGCGCCTCGGATGACCTGTCATCCAGCTCCACCGCTTTTCGCGACGCTTCGTCAGCAGCCGCGTACGCCTGCGCCGGCTGCACCACTACCCCGTATCCCGTCGAAATGCTATACGCCTGCGACAGTCCGGTGTATGCCAAAGCGTAATTCGAGTCGGCTTTTGTCGCACGCTTAAATAAATCGATGCTCTTGCGAATACTTTCAGGCGACCTGCGGTAAAGCTCCTGTTTGCCTTCCAGATAAAGTTGGTACGCCTCCGCGTTCGTTGTCCCCGCACTTCCCAGCTTTTGCTGTTCTCCGCTGTCCAACTTCACCTGCAGCCGATTCGAAAGGTCGCGCGTAATGTCCGTTTGCACTTGCGTTAGCTCGGAAAGCTTTCGCTCATAACGCGATCCCCACAATTCTGAACCGTCCGCGGTATTCACCAAGTCCGCCTGCACCGCGATCGTGTCGCCCCGCTGCGTAAGTCGCCCCGTCAGCAACGCTTTCACCTGCAACGCCCGTCCTATTTTTTGTGGATCGTCTTCTTTGCCCTTAAATCTGAATACGGTGCTCCGTGCCATTACCTTCACGTTCGGAAATTGCGAAATCGTCCCGATCAGGCTCTCCGTCAATCCGTCGCTGAGATATTCGTTATTCGGATCCGAAGTCGCATTCACAAACGGCAAAACCGCGATGGATGAGATTTTTTCGCTATCCGACTTGCTGCGAGTCACGTAGGTTCCCGCGACCGCCAAGACCGTCGCCAGCCCTGCGATTCCACCGATGACATACTTTCGCGAACCACCAGTCACCGCAGCAGGTCTGCCACCCGTGCCTGTTCCGCGCGCTACCGGCGAAACCGACGCCTGCGAAGCCGCCCCCGAGAACCCGGCGCCTACAGCAGCCGACGGTACACTCGCCGCCACAGCCGCCGCTCTCCCCGATTCCGTATCCCGTTTCAAACGCGTCAAGTCCGCCCGCAAATCCGCCGCGCTCTGAAAGCGAAGGTTGCGGTCCTTCTCCATCGCCTTCCACAAAATCGGCTCGATCCCCGCCGGCAATTGCGGATTCAGGCGCAGCGGCGACATCGGCGTTTCATCTAGAATCGCCTTGAAGATCAGCGCAGTACTCTCGCCAACAAACGCCAGCCTTCCCGTCGCCATCTCGTACAGCACGGTGCCAAAAGAAAACAGGTCGCTTCGCGCATCCAGCTCTTTCGCGCGTGCCTGTTCCGGCGACATGTACGCCACCGTTCCGAGCGTCGAGCCGGGACTGGTCAAGTGCTCCGCATCCACCGTGCGCGTCAGCGTATTTTCCGAAGCCGACGACCCCGCAGGCTCCGCCACCTTGGCCAATCCAAAATCCAGAATCTTCGCGTGACCCAAGGTGGTCACAAAAATATTCGCGGGCTTGATATCGCGATGAACGATTCCCTTCGCGTGCGCCGCGGCCAGCCCGTCCGCGATCTCAATTCCCAATGCCAGCAATGTTTCCGTATCCAGCGCGCGACCGCTGATCCGCTGCTTTAGCGTTGCCCCATCCAAAAACTCCATCACGATGAATGCGCGCCCGTCGTGTTCGCCAATGTCATAAATCGTGCAGATGTTCGGATGATTCAGCGCCGACGCGGCTTTGGCTTCGCGGCGAAACCGCTCCAGCGCATGCGCATCGCGCGCCAAATCCTCGGGCAGGAATTTCAGCGCGACAAAGCGGTCCAGGCGGGTGTCTTCGGCTTTGTATACGACGCCCATGCCGCCGCCACCCAACTTTTCCACGATGCGGTAGTGCAGAATCGTTTCGTTGATCATGAAAGTTTGTACGGCGACATGATGTTACGAGGCGGGCGCTTCACCCAATCCGACCATTTTGCGGAATTCCGCATTGTCGTGCAGGCAGTTCAAATCCGGGTCGCGCGACGCCCAATTCAAATTGCTATAGCCTGCTGCAAGCGCGCGTTTAAGCGTTTCCATCGCCTCGGTCTTCATTTTCAGGCAACCATACGTACACGCAGCGTTGTACAGCGTATTCCCGTCGTTGGGTCGCAGCGCCACCGCCGTTTGCAAATGTCGGATTGCTTCTTCGGCGTCGCCCGCATTGCCTAGATTGCTGGCTAGCAAAATCCGCGCTCGCACATCCTCCGGGACCGTCTCCAGCTGCTTGCGCAACACCACATTCATGCGCTCCCGTAGTTTCAAACCTTCTTCCATTCGGCCGATATTTTCCAGGCACACGCCAAACGGCACGTAGGTGTTGTAGTCGTCCCCGTTCGCTTCCATCGCCTCTTCCGTCAATTTCGCGCCTTCCTCGTATTTGCCCTGCGAAATCATGGCTCGGCCCAAAATGTTCCACGAGCCGTCGCAATCGTGCTTGCGCTCAATGGCCCGCCGCGCCATCAGCTCCGCTTCGTCAAATTTTTTCTGCGCATAGAACAGCCTCGCTCGCCCCACCATCACTTCCGGCAATTCGGGAGCCAACGCCATCGCCCGGTCGCAGGCCGCAATTCCTTTATCAATCCAGTTCTGACTCTGTTCGCGCAGCTCGTAAACCAGTCCGCAAACGTGCGCTATGCCCGCATAGGCCAGGGCGAAGTTACGGTCGAGCTTGATCGCCTGCTCGAACATCTGCAGAGCGTAGTCCGTGTTCTCGCGTCGCATGTAACTTCGTCCGCGCAGGTAAAAATCATAAGCCTGCGTGTTCTCCGTCGGCTTGACGCCGATCGTCTTTTCTTCTTGAGGTGTCAGTGTAATCCGCAAAGCCTGCGCGATGCTGCGGGCAATCTCATCCTGAATCGCGAACACATCCTCGATCATCCGGTCGTAGCGTTCTGCCCACACCGAATGCCGCGTCGACACCTCCACCAATTGCGCCGTAATCCGCAACCGGTTCCCCGATCGCCGGATTGTGCCCTCCAGCACAAACGTCGCTCCCAGTTGCTGCCCGACTTGCGGCGCGTTGGTCGGCTTGTCGCGAAACGCCAACATCTCCGAGCGCGGAAAAATCTGCAGCTGCGTGATTTTCGACAGCTCCGTGATGATGTCTTCCGTCATCCCGTCGCGAAAATACTCATCCTCTTTGCCGCCGCCCTGGTTCTCGAAGTACAATACCGCCACCGACTTCTTCGCCGCCGGCCCGCCTGCCAACGCCACTTTCCCGGAGTCCGACTTGTCTACTCCGCGCTTGTTCGTCTCCAGATCGCGTTTCAGCCGTTTCAAATCCGCTCGCAGCTCCGCCGCCGTCTGGTACCGCAAATCCTTGTCCTTCTCTAGCGCCTTCCCGAGAATGTTTTCAATTGCGATCGGCAGCCGCGAATTCAACGCCGTTGCCGGCACCGCTTCGGAGTTGAGAATTCCGTTGAAGATTACCGCCTGCGTCGATCCAGAGAACGGCACCGTCCCTGTCGCCATCTCATACAGCACTACGCCCAGCGAAAACAGGTCCGAGCGCAAATCCAAAGCTTCCCCGCGCGCTTGCTCCGGCGACATATATGCCACCGTGCCCATCGAACTGCCGGGGCTTGTCAAATACTCCGGCCCGTCCACCGCAGTCTGCAGCGACGTCTCGAGAGACGTTTCGCCGCCCACCCGCAGCGATGACGCGACTTTCGCCAGCCCAAAATCCAGAATCTTCGCAGGGCCTCGATCTACCAGAAAAATATTCGCCGGCTTGATGTCGCGGTGCACGATTCCCTTGGTATGCGCAGCATCGAGCCCGTCCGCAATCTGAATCGCCGTCTCCAGCAACTCCGCCACGCCAATCGAGCGCTCGCCAATCCGATGCTTCAGCGTCTGCCCTTCCAGCAGTTCCATCGCAATGAATGGCCTGCCCTCGTATTCGCCGATGTCGTGAATGGTGCAAATGTTGGGATGGTTCAGCGAAGACGCGGCCCGCGCCTCGCGACGAAACCGCTCAATGGCCTGTGGATCGCCCGAAATATCATCCGGCAGAAATTTCAACGCAACGTTCCGGCCGAGCCGCGTGTCTTTCACCTTATAGACCACGCCCATTCCGCCGCCGCCCAGCTTTTCCAGTACGTTGTAATGCGAAATGGTCCGGCCAATCATCGCGCCGGCCAACGAAGAAGTGTCGCTCATTGGCCGTGCAGTTTATCCCAGCGCACCACGGCAGGCAACGTCGTCAGTTGCCGATCCC
>DASSYL010000207.1:0-2569 GCA_035703315.1 Candidatus Acidiferrum sp.
TAACATTTCCCTCACCGAGGCATCGCGCGCGAACCATCACTATTTGTGCGCAGCAATATTCCGTTAAGTGATTAAGAAGCTTTACAAATTAATGTGAGGAACATGTGTCTTGTGCAGAGCAAAAACTGAGTTATCTCGGACGTAGAACTAGTGGAACTATCGGGTGGTCCAATGATCTCAAGAAACGCGAAATTTTTGTCGGCAATCGCGGTAGCTTTGATTGCCACGGCTGCCGTCGCCCGCACGATCCAAACCCACATCGCGCCGTCTGACACACACGTCACCAGCGGCAAGGTGATCGGTACCCCTCCGGCTCAAACGCCTCCCCACCGCCAGGGAATCATCGTTTGCGGCATGGCGCTCGATGCGAATTGCGAAAAACTCGAGACCCTGTTGCCGATGTAAGAGGCGTCATGGTTTGAGCTGGCGCGCGCCAAGAATTCTCCAGAGAATCTCCAAGGAAATTAAAGCTCCCCATTAAGCATATGAACGTCCCGGCGGATAAATACGGCGCCTCCTGACAAGTGCCAGCCACGGGCGAGATTCGGACCGCTTAACCTGCCTGCCTGCATTGAGGCCGGATTGGGCATGTAGGCTCCCTCGGTGGCGAGGATTTGCGTCCGGGCTAAATCTACGGAGCCAACTTTCATGAAATTCGCGTTGGAAGCTTTGCGCCCGCCGCCTTTTCCGTCCGCCGGGACGCCTTCTGAAAGGGTAAAGCCGGCACAGGTCGCCGGCCGCACACGGCTTGTCTCGATCGACCTTCTGCGCGGCTTGGTCATGGTGGTGATGGCGCTTGATCACACGCGCGACTTTTTCGCAGCGGGTGGTTTCAATCCGCGCGACGTCACCGACCCGGCACTGTTTCTGACCCGCTGGATCACGCACTTCTGCGCGCCGACTTTCATATTGTTGGCCGGCATATCCGCGTTTCTTTATGGCACGGGCCGGCAAACCAGCGAGGTCAGTCGCTACCTTTTCACGCGCGGCTGCTGGCTGGTGCTTATCGAAGTGACCCTCGTCAGGGTAGGCTGGTCCTTCAATTTTCACTTCGACCATCTTGTCCTCCAGGTCATCTTCGCCATCGGCGCGTCAATGATCGTACTCGCGGCACTCATTCACCTGCCACGTTGGGCGATCGCCACGGTCGGGGTCGTCATGATTGCTGGCCACAACATGTTAGACGGCGTCAAAGCCGAGCAGCTCGGAGCCGCCGCGCCGATCTGGAATCTGTTGCACCAGCCCGGGCTTCTGGATCTGGGCACGAACTACAAACTATTCGTGCTTTATCCGCTGATCCCCTGGATCGGCGTGATGGCAACGGGCTATTCGCTCGGCCCCCTGTTTACGACTGAGCGCACGATCCGTGTCCAACGGCTATTCATTCTCGGGGGCGCAATCACCGCCGGCTTCGTGATCTTGCGCGCGTCCAATCTGTACGGCGACCCCTCGCCTTGGGCCGTGCAAGGCCATCCATTCGCGACCCTGTTGTCGTTCATCAATTGCGAGAAGTATCCGCCGTCGCTGCTATATCTCGCCATGACGCTGGGACCCGCGCTCCTGCTGCTGGCCGCGTTTGAACGTGCACGGGGAATTGTCGTCGACTGGATCACGACTTTCGGCCGCGTGCCGTTCTTTTACTACGTGGTCCATATCTTCCTGATCCACGCGCTTGCCATTGTGTTCGCGTGGGCGACCCTCGGCGAAGCTCCCTGGCTCCTGGGAGCTTTCCCGCCGCAAAAGCCCGCGGCCTATGGACTCGGGTTGGCTGGCGTCTATACGGTGTGGGCATTGGTGGTCATATCGCTTTATCCAGTCTGCCGGTGGTTTGCGGACATCAAGCAGCGGCGAACTGAATGGTGGTGGAGCTATCTCTAGCGCCCGATTTCCAGGAGCAGGTTTCGTGATCAGACCCCTGGGCGTTTTCGCCTGCAGCTTGCTGTTTTTTGTCGCCACCGCCCCGGTGCTGTCTCAAACTCGGTCCAAGCCAAGAAGCCCCGGCGAGATCGCCGCGGCCGACCGGATCGCTATGGAAAAACGCGCGACCTGTCAGCGCGAAGCCCGCGCAAAGAAATTGAACTTTATGCAACGCCGCAGCTTCGTCAAAGATTGCGTCCGACGCTGAAGCCCCAAAGGTCGGTTCAAACTCGCTGCGTCTCCGACGATCATCTGAGCTTGGCCCAACACAATCATTGTGCGACGGTGCGTTCGAGCGGAATTCGAGCGCAAAATTCCGCGTCCGACATAATGAACAGATTTGCGGTGTTTTCCAAAGGCAATTGCCGATAATCGCGGCCCAGGCCGGGAGCACATCATGAGTTCCGATCGCCGTCCAAAGTCCTCCGCATCCAGCACTGAGCGCCCGACCCGGGAAGCAGCCGAAGAAGCGGTTCGCACGTTGATTCAGTGGGCCGGTGATGATCCGCGCCGGGAAGGCCTTCGCGGCACACCGGCCCGCGTCGTCCGCGCCTACGAAGAATGGTTTGCCGGATACTTCGAGGATCCACGGGAGTATCTGCAGCGGACTTTCGAGGAAGTGGCGGACTATGACGAAATGGTCCTGTTGCGC
>DASSYL010000277.1:0-4217 GCA_035703315.1 Candidatus Acidiferrum sp.
GAATAGCCCGATGAATCGTTGCGAAATGACCGCCGCAAAGCGTCTGCAGAAGCATGCGGGCTCGGGATGGATTGGGGTGTCTCGGCGGGAATCGGCAAGGCCGAACGCGCAATCCGGGAAGCGGGCTCGGTCTTGGTCGAAGCCGAAGCAGGTGTGGGCACGGATTTCTTCAGAAATGCCGAGCTTGCATTTTCCTGTGGCTCGGGCTCTTCCGACTCGGCAAGCCGCGTGAATGGCGGCGGGGAAAATGGCGCAGGCTCAGGAGAACGAGTTCGTTCGTTTCGCGGCCGTTCACTTTGCACGGGAATCGACGGCGTCGTTTGCCGTTCCGAAATTGCTTGGGAAGAGGATTCACTGCGGAAATCGGGCACATCGCGTTTGAGTTCGGCGAAACGGCTGGCGTTGGCGGCACGCTCCGCACTGCTGGTCGATGCGCTTGTAGGTTGCTGGTGTCGTGGCTCGGATTGCGGCCTTTGCGGAGGAACCTCGCGCTTGGAGGGCGTAACTGCATCCGGCTCAGCTTTGGCGTCACGAGGCTCGGCCTTTGGCGCGGCGGGGTAACCGCGGCGCAGCTCCTCGCGGATCTTCTCCATGGTGTCGAGCGGAGTGCTGGCAGCCGGCGTTCCTTCGCGGCCAGGGTGGGGACGCGACGAATCGAGAGCGAGCCATTGATGGATGGAGGAACGAAATTCGGGCGACACTTCGACAAAACGCATGCCTCCGCTTTTACCATCGTCCTCGAGCCACTCCACTTCGCCGATGCCTTGCAAGCGATGGCTGCCGTCAAAAGAAAACGCGAAAGGCATCAGGCCATTGGGTCGGAGAGGGCTGACCGCGCGGAAACGAAAGCCGTCCTCGGAAACGCTGAGAAGCATGCCGCCGTTGCCGGAACCGAGCTCGAGGTAGACGAGCTGATCCGGCTTCTTGCGCGCAAAGGATTTTTGGCTTACTTCCATCGCGAAGCCTTTCTCCTAATTTTAACCCCAAAAGCGCCTTCCTATGCGCCGAAGCGAAGTACAGTTGTTTCCATGGATAGAAAGCTTGGCGGATGCATTTTTTGGACTTATTTGAGCAGAGGGCGAAGGAAAAGTGAGTACAGGAATCTCCTAGTATCTGCAAGAATCTGCTGGTGTTAGAAGATATAAAGGGAATAGGATGGGCAAACGGCACTGGGTTGCCCCCTTCTGTTCTTGAAAGCTACCGAATTGGGGGCCAGAATGAGATTGCAGATCGGATTTACGCTGGCGACGATATTCCTGGCGCTTTTTACGGCGGCGCTTTGGAAGGAGCGGAGCCAGAAGGAAGGACGAAGGTAGAGAAGCACGTCGCGGGTGGTAAGGGCGCAGGAAAGCGAATGCCTAGACCGCGAGCTTAAAGCTGTAAGCGCAACCAAACTCAAACGGATGGACCGCGGCCTATCCCACAAAGAGGGGCAACTCGCAGCAGTGAGCCCTTCCCGATTCAAGCAACCCGGCCCGCGCTCCGAAGGGGGACTTCCCAGTGACCCCTCCATCAAAAGGATAGAGCTTTGCGGACGACCTTGAAACTCGTTCTGCCTTTAATCACCAGTGTCGCACTGGTGTCTCTGCTTTTTGCCGCATATCAAGTACGCAAGGAAAGGCGAAATTTAAGAAACGATTTGGCGCGCCGAGCGGAACTGCTTACGGAAAGCCTGCAAGAAAGCATCCAGCCGCTGTTTGAAAAAAACGAACGCAACTCCGAGAAAGCGATGCAGCGGGTGGTGGATCGTTTTGCGCAGCGTGAGCACATGAAGGGCATTGCGGTGTATGAGGCGAACGGGAATGTGAGCGTGATGACTATGACGCTCGGCGAACCCTTCAAGCAAATGCCCAAAACCGCTCAGCGAGCATTGGCGAACGACGCGGGGGCAGGCGAATTCACGCAAATCTCGGACAGCCCCATGTATTTGTATGCGCTGCCGCTCGAGCGCAACGACAAGGCGGCCGGTTCGCTGCTGGTGATTTACGAGGCCAGCTTCATAGACTCGCGGGTGTTACTTACCATGCGAGACGCACTGCTGAGCGCGTTGCTCGAAACGCTACTCGTTTCCGGATTGGCCCTGCTGCTGGTGCGGTGGACCTTCCTCGATCCGCTAAAGAGAACCTCCCAATGGCTGCGCAAACTGCGAGCGGGAGAAACGGATACGCCCGAGTCGTCGCTGCCGCAAGGCGAACTGTTCGAGCAAATCCAGAAAGAAGTGAAGCACCTGGCGCGGGACTTGGGTGCGGCGCGCGCGGCGGCAGCGGAAGAGGCACAACTGCGTGAAAAGCAGGCATCGGTATGGACAGCGGACCGGCTGCGGATCAGTTTGCAGAGCAAGCTGAAGGGCAAGCCGCTGTTTGTGGTGGCGAACCGCGAGCCGTACATGCACGAAAGGCGCGAGAAAGGAATTGAAGTGCTGGTTCCTGCGAGCGGCCTGGTGACGGCGCTGGAACCGGTGCTGGAAGCGACGGACGGAACCTGGGTGGCGCATGGATCCGGCACCGCGGACCGCGAGATGGTGGATGAGACAGACCGGTTGCGTGTCCCGCCCGATCTGCCGAGCTATACCTTGCGGCGAGTATGGCTGACCCATGAGGAGGTGAAAGGCTATTACGAGGGATTCGCGAACGAGGGGTTGTGGCCGCTTTGTCACATCGCGCACACGCGGCCAACGTTCCGGCCGGAGGACTGGCTGCAATATCAGCAGGCGAACCGAAAGTTTGCGGACGCGGTCTTGCAGGAAATGGCGGGACAAGAAGCGCCGATCGTGCTGGTGCAGGACTATCACTTTGCGTTATTGCCGAGGATGGTGAAGGACGCTAGACCGGACGCGCGCGTGGCGATTTTCTGGCACATTCCGTGGGCGAATCCGGAAGTTTTTGGAATTTGTCCGTGGCAAAGAGAACTGGTGGACGGGTTGTTGGGAGCTGACCTGATCGGATTTCACACGCAAACGCACTGCAACAACTTTCTAGAAACAGTGGATCGCGCACTGGAAGCGCTGACGGAGTGGGACCGGTTCGCCGTGAACCGGCAAGGCCACGTGACACGAGTGCGGCCTTACCCGATCAGCGTAGCGTTTCCGAATGGCAAGCCGCCGCGGGAATGGAAAAGCACCGGAGAAGAACGGGCTCGCTTGTGCGAAGAACTGGGCATCGAAGCATCGCTGCTGGGTGTCGGCGTCGACCGGGTGGACTATACGAAAGGGATTTTGGAGCGTTTCCGCGGGATCGAGCGGTTCATCGAGATGAATCCCGCGTACCAGCGGAGATTTTCGTTTGTGCAAATCGGAGCGCCGAGCCGCACGGACATTCCACGCTATCAGCAGTTTCTGGACGAAGTGACGGCGGAGGCGGAACGGATCAACGCACGATTCCAAACCGGCAAATGGAGACCGATCGTGCTGTTGCGGCGGCATCACTCGCACCAGGAAATCGAACGGTTTTATCGCGCCGCGTCAGTTTGCATGGTGAGTTCGCTGCATGACGGTATGAATCTGGTGGCGAAGGAGTTCGTCGCGGCGCGCGATGATGAACACGGAGTGCTTATTTTGAGCACCTTCGCAGGTGCGGCGCTGGAGTTGACGGATGCGTTGCAGGTGAATCCCTACGACGTGCAGCAAGTGGCGGCCGCAATCCTGCGCGCGCTAGAAATGCCGGACGACGAACAAGCTGCGCGCATTCGCCGCATGAGGACCACGGTGAAGGACCACAATGTTTTCCGGTGGGCGGCCAATCTGCTTTCGGATTTGACGGATATCCGAATCGAACTGCCGGAACGCCAGGAAAACGTGATCATGGCAGGCGAAGTCGCCACGGGTGAGGTCACGGCGAGAGACGAGCAGGAGGAAGTGCGGCCATGAGCGGGATCGAGTTGGCAAAAGCGCCGTTTGAAACCTATACGTTGGCGCACGTATCACGGATGGGCGGGCAAACCGCGAATACGCTGCGCGAGCTGGCCGAGGGACTGGAAACATGCTCGGACGAGTCCATATACCACCACACGATTGTGGCAATGAGAAACCACCTGGCGGTGACGGACGGGCTGACCAATGATTTCGCGCAGTGGGCGCGAACTTCGCTCCATAGGGAGGATCTCGCCGACCTTCTATCCATAGCCGAGATCACCGACTGCCGGACTCTGGGAGACCTGAGAAGAGCACTCGGCGAAATTGTGCGAGCGTACATGGAAACGCATCCGGAAGCCGGGGATGA
>DASSYL010000035.1:0-3074 GCA_035703315.1 Candidatus Acidiferrum sp.
GCTGCTGCGCGCGCCGCTGGATACCGGGGCTCGCGCCGTGGTTTGGGCGCACAAGAATGAAGTGCAGGAAGTTTCCACGACCGAAGAGGGATGCGTGCTGAACTTGAATGATCCGGACGCAATTCTTAAATCCAAGAGAAAGCCGTTCTGATTGAAGCGCGGATTATTTTCCGACCGCGGAAAGTTTCGTGCCGAGGGCGTGTGCCGCGTCGACCGCCAAGTGAGCGCCGTGCATGGTTTCGGCGGGCAATCCACCGAGCGACTGCGCCAACGTTTCCACGCTGATTTGTGTCAACGACTCCCATGAATTTCCGATGAGCAATTCCGTCAGTTTCGAAGCGCACGCAATTGCAGTGGTGCAACCACGGCAAAGGAAACGCGCCCGCAAGATTCTTCCCTGCTCCGCTTGAACGGCCAGCCGCAACACATCGCCGCAAACGGGATTGCGGACTTCCACGGACACGGTCGCACCTTCCAGTTCGCCGGCGTTGCGCGGATTCTGAAAATGATCGAGCACTTCGCTGGAAAACATGGATTGAGTATGACCAGGTTACGGCGAGCCGGGCAAGCGCGCGATTGGGGCGCGTCGCGAGTTTCGCTGTATGCTGGCTTCGTTCCGCCGGAGCCCGCATGAAACGCCAAATTGTCGCCGCCGTCATCGGGAGGCCCGACCGCCGTCTGCTGATCGGCCAGCGCCGCCGCGGGGATAGCTCGCCGCTCAAATGGGAGTTTCCCGGCGGCAAGGTCAAGTCCGGCGAAACACTGGAACAGGCCTTGGCCCGCGAGCTCAAAGAAGAGCTCGACGTGACGATGCTCCGGGCAGTCCCCATCTCCCAGGTAGAGCACGACTACGGCGGCAGCATGGGTACCCTTTCCATCACATTTTTCGCGGCGTCGGTGCACGAGTCGGAGTTACGACCTGGGCCTTTCGAGCAAATAGCGTGGGTGCTCCCGCGCGAGCTGGCAGGTTATGACTTTCTCGACGCCAATCGTCGCCTAATCGCGGAGCTGGCCACTGGGCGCATCAATCCGGCCGAAGCTTTGGCCTCTCTCGATAAGAGCCCAGCTGCAGGAGGCCATTAGCGGACTGGCTACCGGTTTTGACACGCCTGTTGCCCTGCCTGCCTGTCTCATACTATTTTGGATTTTCCAATGTTCAGGGTTGCCGGTCGGCACGATTCGACTGGCGCTCGCTCTCGCGGCAGACTCTGGCCACGAACAAATGGTGCCCGCTCCCACATGCTGAACGGCAAGCGCATCCTGGTGGTTATGCCGGCCTACAATGCCGCCAAAACACTGGAACAAACCTACAAGGAAGTGCCACGCGAATTCGTGGACGAAATCATTTTGGTCGACGACGGCAGCCACGACTCTACGGCCCAGGTTGCCGCACAACTTGGCTTAACCACGTTTATCCACAAGCAGAATCTGGGGTATGGCCGCAATCAGAAGACCTGCTACCGCGAGGCCCTGCGGCGCGGTGCCGATATTGTGGTCATGCTGCACCCCGACTATCAATATTCGCCAAACCTCATTGTGTCTCTGGCCGCCATGATTGCATACGGCGAGTACGACGTGGCGTTGGGCTCGCGAATTCTGGGAGTGGGCGCGCGCAAAGGCGGCATGCCGCTCTATAAATACATTTCGAACCGCTTCCTTACTTTCTTTGAGAATCTGCTGCTTAAATACAAGATTTCCGAATATCACACCGGATATCGCGCGTTTTCCCGCAACGTTCTGGACGCGTTGCCTCTGGAAGCTAATAGCGACGACTTCGTTTTTGATAATCAGATGCTGGCACAGATTATCTATTTCGGATATCGCCTGGGCGAAGTCTCCTGCCCCACGCGCTATTTTCCGGAAGCATCCAGCATCAATTTCTGGCGAAGCTGCAAGTATGGTCTCGGTGTGCTGGCCACGTCGCTTCAATTCCGCTTGCAGAAATGGGGATTGGCCAACTTCCGGATCTTCAGCTCGGAAGGACACAAGCTCCTGCCGGACTACTATGTAATGGTGAAGGAGTGACGACTAGGGAGACTTCTGCAGCGCTTTCAAGCGGTGCCACTGTCCCTTCCGACGGAGCAGCCCCATCGCGTTCGCTTCCTTGGTTCATCGCGCTCGGATTGGTATCACTGGCACTGGCGGTATACTGGCCCGTATTTTCGAACGGCTTTGTGAATTACGACGACCCCGGGTACGTCGTTCAAAACCACTTCGTGCAAACCGGCCTCAGTTGGTCCAGCTTCGCTTGGGCGTGGCGCGCCACCATCATGGCCAACTGGCACCCCTTGACCTGGATTTCGCACATGGTGGACGTACAGCTATTTCGGCTCAACCCAGCAGGGCATCACGCCTCCAGCCTGCTTCTTCACATCGTCAACGTCGTGCTGTTGTTCTTTCTCCTCTTCAAAGGTACGGGATACATCTGGCGCAGCAGCATCGTTGCCGCGATCTTCGCAGTGCACCCCTTCAATGTCGAGTGCGTAGCATGGATTTCAGAACGCAAGAGCCTGCTGTGCACGACCTTTCTTTTTCTTACGCTATTTGCCTATGGCTGGTACGTGCGCAAGCCCAGTGTTGCTCGCTATCTCCTCGTTGCCCTGCTCTTTGCCCTAGGGCTGGCCTCCAAGCCGATGATCATCACCTTGCCATTCGCTCTTCTACTCCTTGATTATTGGCCGCTCGAACGGCTCCCGGTTCCCGAGAGCACCGAGAGCCGGTCGATTTTCTGGCGGCGGCTTTCACGCCTGGTACTCGAAAAACTTCCGCTGCTGCTGCTCTGCGTGGGCAGCGCTTACATCACGCTATTTTCCCAGGCAAAAACAAACACCATCGCAGCGAATGCGCTGATTTCCGTGCCCCTCCGCGTCGCAAACGCGTTGTGGGCTTATGCGCTATACATCGCCAAAGGGATTTGGCCCTTTCACCTGACCATTTTTTATCCGCATCCTGAGAACACCATTGGGTGGTTCCGACCTGCACTGGCATTAGCACTCATCGCGCTGTTTTCGTTTTTGTGCCTGCGGCACCTTCAGCGGCGCTATCTGATTGTGGGCTGGCTGTGGTATCTCGGT
>DASSYL010000082.1:0-3676 GCA_035703315.1 Candidatus Acidiferrum sp.
GATTGGCGATTGTCGTGGGCATCGTCCCCTGGACCGAGATTGGACTGGGACAGAGTCCGTTTGTGCGGGTATTTGAGCGAGTGGGAATTCCAGCGGCAAGCCACATCATGAACTTCGTGGTGCTGACGGCGGCGCTTTCGAGCGCGCTGTGCAATTTGTATTTTGCGGCGCGCATGCTGTTTTCGCTGGCGCGCAGCGGGTTTGCGCCGGCAGGGCTGGGGAAACTGAGCAAGCGCGGGATGCCGGTGGCGGCGGTGTTGGCGTCGAGCGTTGGACTGATCGTGGCGCTGGCGCTTTCCAACATTTTTAAGGAAACCCTGTTTGTATTTTTGATTGGCGTTGCGTTCTTTGGCGGACCGTTTATCTGGCTGATGACACTGGCCGCGCACATCGCATTCTGCAAGCGCGTGACACGGGAGCAGCTCACCATCATGAAGATTGCTCCACTGGGCAGCGCTACCAGTTTCGCGGGGATAGTCGGGGTAGCCGCTGTACTGATTTCGACGCGGTGGCTGGCCGATTTTCGCGTAGCGTTGCCGGCGGGCGGGGCTTGGCTGGTGTTTGTCACGGTATGCTACTTTATCTGGAGAAAATTGCGGTCTGGCAAAATCGCCGCTGGAACGGGCCCGGTTGGATAAACCGATGGATGCATTGCTTAAATGGCGCCAGGAATTTCCGATCCTGGAGCGAACGACCTACTTGATCAGCAATTCGCTGGGAGCGATGCCGCGCGGCGTGCGCGACAGCCTGAATGCGTACGCGGACGCCTGGGGCGAGCGAGGGGTGCGGGCCTGGGAAGAAGGCTGGTGGGAGCTGGCGGGCAATGTGGCGGGCCAGATTGCTCCTCTCATTGGCGCGCGGCCGGGCGAAATTTCGCTGCACCAGAATGTGACGACCACGCAGGCGGTGATCGCATCGTGCTTTGACTGGAGCGGGCCACGCAACAAAGTGGTGATGACGGACCTGGAGTTTCCGTCGGTACAGTATTTTTATCACGAGCAGCGGCGGCACAGTGCCCGCGTGGAGCTGGTGCCGAGCGGGAATTCTGTGCGTTTTGAGCTGGACGAATTTTTGGCTGCCATTGACGAGACGACGCTGCTGGTGCCGATTTCGCTGGTGCTGTTTCGCAGTTCGTTCATCGTAAATGCACGGGCGATTATCGAAAAAGCACATCGCGTAGGCGCGCACGTGGTGCTGGATGTTTTTCAGGCAACAGGCACGATCCCCGTGGATGTGCGCGCGCTGGGTGCGGATTTCGCGGTGGGCGGCGTGCTGAAATGGCTTTGCGGCGGACCGGGTGTTGCGTATTTGTACGTGCGCGAGGATTTGCGGCACAAGCTCCGGCCGGCGTTGACGGGATGGCTGGCGCATCGTCGGCCGTTTGCATTCGAAGCGGGAGCGATTGATGCGCGCGACGACGCGTATCGCTTTTTGAATGGAACGCCGCATATCCCTGCGCTGTATGCGTGCCAGCCGGGGCTGGCCATTCTGAATGAGGTTGGCGCGAAGGCGATTCGCGAAAAATCGGTGCGCATGACCACGCGAGTGCTGGAAGGCGCAAAGGCGAGAGGCTGGCGCGTGAATACGCAGGAAAATCCGGCCGAACGCGCGGGAACGGTCTCGGTCGAGTGCTCACACGCGATGGAAGTCGGCCGCGAGCTGCTGGCGCGCGATATTTTGATCGATTACCGCCCGCAGGCCGGTATCCGGATTTCGCCGCACTTTTATAACCGCGAGGAAGAGTGCGACTTCGCCCTTTCGCAAATCGATGAAATTCTGCGGACGCGAGCGTGGGAAAAGCATGCGGTCACGACGGCGGTAGCGGAGCGGTCGTAACGCGATGACAACGCCAGCCGCCGGTCCGAATCAAACGCCGCCCATCGAACTGTCCATCATTGTTCCGTCCTACAACGAGGAGCTGCGCCTGCCGGCTTCGCTGGACCTCATCGCGGCGTACGTGGCGGCGGCGGGACGCCGTACGGAAGTCCTCGTGGTGGATGACGGTTCTAAGGACAAGACCGCGGACGTGGCGTTGTCGTATATGGATCGCATTCCCAATTTACGGGTGTTGAAGAACGGAGAGAATCGCGGCAAGGGATATAGTGTGCGGCACGGGATGCTGGAGGCGAAAGGCGAGTTGGTGCTTTTTAGCGATGCGGATCTTTCCGCGCCGATTGAAGAAGCGGACAAGTTGCTTACGGCGATGGGGCAGTACGACGTGGCCATCGGGTCGCGCGCCTTGGATCGCAGCCTGATCAACGTGCATGAGTCGGCGTTCCGGGAATTTGCGGGAATTGTGTTCAATAAAATTGTGCGGATAGTGCTGCGGCTGCCATTTGTGGACACCCAGTGCGGATTCAAGGCGTTTCGGCGGGGACGCTGCCGGATTATTTTTGAGCAGCAGCGAATCGAGCGGTTTGGATTCGATCCCGAGTTGCTGTACTTGGCGCGGCACCACGGGCTGAAGTCGGTGGAGATACCGGTACGGTGGTCGCATTCACCGGCGACGAAGATCAACATGATGCGGGACAGCATTCAGATGTTCGTGGATGTGTTTACGATACGGTGGAACGCGCTGCGAGGTTGTTATCCGCGGGAAAAGTGAAGACCAGCCACGGTTTCACTTTGTAGTACAAAGTACTTGACAAGCAAGCGTCCGACCGCGTAAGCTTTGTTTCGTGCCGGCTCCCGAGCCAATTCGCCCAGCTTCCCGCGCTCCCATCCCCATTGACGCGCGGGCTGCCGACCACCTGCGCTATATCCGCGAGACCATGCAAAGCGCCGGGGAGTTTACGGCGGTGCCGGGCTGGGGCGGTGTCGCCATGGGGGTGACGGCGCTGGTGGCGGCGGTGTCCGCTTCGCGGCAACATACGCCGGAGCGCTGGCTGTCGATCTGGCTGATCGAGGCTTTTGTGGCGGTGGTGATTGCGGGGTCGGCGGCGGCCACCAAGGCGCACCGGGCGAACGCGAAGCTGCTTTCCGGGCCGGGGCGGAAGTTTCTGTTGAGCTTTGCCCCACCGATTTTGGTGGGCGGGTTGCTGACTTTTGCATTGTCGCGAGCCGGACTGCATGCATTACTGCCGGGAGTCTGGCTGCTGCTGTACGGGACGGCGATTGTAACGGGCGGGGCGTTTTCAGTGCGGGCGGTGCCTATTATGGGGCTTTGCCTGATCCTGCTGGGCTCGGCAGCGCTATTTGTGCCGCTGGCGATGGGCGATCTATTTATGGCGTTGGGCTTTGGATTTGTGCAGATTGGATTCGGGATCTGGATTGTGCAACGGCACGGAGGCTGAAAAGAATTTGCATGGCAAAGTCATCCACAATTCGAAATGAGCATGCGGCGCGGCCGACATCGCTCGGAACGCTCAAGGACCACCGGGACCACAAGCGCGAAGCAGTGTCCGCTGATCTGGACCGCTTGATACACGAACGGATACGGCTCGGAATCGTCAGTGCACTGGCGGTGAACCGATCGCTGACATTCAACGAACTAAAGGCGCTGCTGAAAACAACCGACGGCAATTTGAGCGTGCACGCGCGCAAACTGGAAGAGGCGGACTACATTCTCTGCGAAAAGTCTTTTGACGGGCGAATGCCAAAGACGGAGTACCGGCTGACGGCGGCCGGGCGGAAGGCACTGGAGCGTTATTTGAATCACATGGAAGCGCTGATTCGG
>DASSYL010000278.1:0-3896 GCA_035703315.1 Candidatus Acidiferrum sp.
ACGATGACGAAGATCAAGGCATAGCGAGCCGCCGGATCGGCATGAAAGAAGGGTGCCAACATGCTTAAAGCAAAGAAGCCAACGAACCAGGCGGCGAGGTGCGCATAGCCCAGCTTGGCGGGATGTTTGAGCTTGAGATGCGTGAGTTCATGAGCCAGCACGAAATCAACTTCGCGCTGGGACATGCGTTGAAGCAGAAGGTCTGTGAAGGCGATGGTGTTGCCGGTGCGGGCAAAGGCGTTCGCGACCTGGCCCTTGCCAGAAGGGATGAGGTAGACCTGCTGCAGGTTTACGCGGAGGCGCTCAGCCAAAGCAAAGGCGCGGTCGCGGAGGTCGCCTGAAGAAAGAGCTTGTGGCTGCATGCCAGTGATTTTGAGCAGGCCCTGCGCGGCGACGACGCGGAGCAGGAAGGCAGCGAGCCACCAATACATCGCGCTGAGAAACCCGCCGGAGGTAATCACACGAAGGCCGGTAAGGAACAGGGCCAGGGGAAAAAGTCCGGCCAGGACAGAGTAGAGAGCTTGCAGAGTGAGGTCGCGCTTGGTCCAGATCAAGCCTCGGAGTTTCTGTTGGATCGGATGCGAGATGCGGTAACAAAGGAGCCAAAGAATGGCTGGAGGAACCCAGCCGAGAGCCTCAAAAGTGGCGGGATGCGAACCCAGGACGGAAAAGCGTGTGCCTGCAGAGAGAAAGCGAAGCAAAGACTCGGCATGACAGTATTCCAAGGCGACCCACCAGCCGAGCAGAGAGCCATTGAGAACCCACGCAAGGGAGCGCATGTAACTGAACCAAACGACAGCTTTATCGGTGACGTCGGCGGAAAGGGCTTTGCGGCCGAGCCAAAAGAACAGAGCGAGCGGCGCCAACAGGACCGTGACGAAGATGGCGGCAGTACGCCGGATGGTGGAGGGTGCGTAACCGTAGCGAAAGACAATCTGCGGCGGGAGCGGATGCTGCGGCGAAGCGGCGAAGACAAAGAAGGAACGCATGAAGTGGGCAATTGAAGGAGCCGCTTCTGGCTGCAGTGAAGCGGAAGAATTTTGAGACGCGACTGCAGGAATGGTCTCCAGAACCTCGGAATCGGGCAGGTGAAGGGTAACAGACAGCCGATCGACGCCATGGAGAGTTGCGAAGGTCTGCAGCGGGACAGTAGAAATCTGTCCTTGACGCAGCAGACCCGTGGACGAGGTCGGAATCATACAGGAGCCAGCGTAGAACTGGCCCCCATGCATGGAGCGCATCAAGGGAGAATCCTGCAGCTTGCAGCTCAGAGCGGACTGCAGGACTTCTTTCACTTGGTTGGAAGGCAGATTGGGATCGTCGGTCAGATAAAAGCTGGTATCGACTTCAGCTTTGCCGGAGGCCTCCAGAGTGACGGAGACGCCGAAGAGGGGAACGGCTGGCGTGGCTTCGTCGTCATCGTCGGGATCATTGGCGGCGGCTTGCGCGGACGTGGCAGGAGAAGACTGTGCTTCGACGCGAACGGGGAAAAGAACTTGCCATACACAGAACAAGAGCAAAGCGACGCACGCCAGGAGCGATCGCCAGGAATTTGTACTAAGGGCGTGCATCAGGGCACCTTTTTAGAGAATGCGCAGGGACGACTCAGTTTCAAGAGAGTGTAAGGGAAAGCAGTGGATCCCTGCCCCACCGACTTTGGACCGTGCGAGGTATCAGGTACTTGTTATGTGAAGTGAACAAGCCTGTACGTGCGGCCTATTGACAACGCAGGCGGCGAGCGGCCCCAACCGCGAACTGCTCAGGGATGTCGTGACGCCAGGGAGGTAGGTCGAGTTAGCGGAGGAGGCTGAGGTCGAAGTCGGCGGAGACACCGTCGGAGCCGGGCGGGTCAACTTGGACGGTGATGTTTTGTGAGGGGAAGGACTCGGCGGGAAATTCGAGCTGGATGGTAGCGCCGATGAGGTAGCAGCCGCCTTCGTCGCACGTGTAGTCGGGGTGACCGTCGTAGGAAGTCGGCTCGAGAGATTTATCATCGCTGAAGACGGCGACGTTGAAATCGCGCCAGAAGTCGGAAGGGCGCGGAATCATCTGAGCATTGCGGCCGCCCGTCGGATTAGGGTCAATCATCATCGTGCTGTAGGAGTCGGTGAAGCGGATGGCGACGAGGATCTGGACGGTTTCGGTGACGCGACGGTGATCGATCTGGGCCTGCTGCGCACTGTAGTTAACGGCATGCTGGCTGGAGTCGAGGACGGCCTGTGCGAAAGGCGTGTAGGTGGTGATGGAGGCGATGTGCGGGCCGTAGCTGGGCGGAGGGAGTTCGTGAATGTATTTGGAGAGGAAGGAGGAAGTGGTGTCGTCGCGGCGCTGGCCGAGGAAGTAGGCTTCGCGGACAGCTTCTTCGGAGAGGGGGGTGACGAAGGCTGCAAAAGCCCGCATGAGGAGCAGGACGGCGAGGAGGATTTTCATGTGAAGCTCCGGATACGAGACTGCTGTCACGGGCACGACATTGGTCAATATTAGACGATACCGGAGCGGGTGCGGTTGCAGGCCCGAAGGATGTACAGACTGAAGTCGGTATCACCAATCATCAGATGCGGCGGGTGACGTTGGGGAAGTCGAGCCAGACTTTTACGCCGCAGAAGTGGGAGCCTTCGGTGCAGATCGGAGTGGCGACGCCGGCGCGAAGGTGGCAGGGCGGACCGATGTGTTTGGCGAGCTGCGGGTGGACTTCGCGGAGCTGGGCGATTTCGTCGAGCGAGGATTGGTAGATTTCTTCCTGGGCGTTGAAGCAGGTGCGCATGGTCCACTTGTGGAGAAGATGGAGAAGCGAGCCGGTTTCGACTACGCGAATAGATTTGGCATTGGGGAGCAGATAAAGCGCGATTTCGAGGGGGACGCCACGATCGAGAAGCTGGTTTTTGGCATGCCAGGCGTCGTGCATGGCGCGGTCGTAAGCTTCGTGGGCGCGCGGATTATTTTTGAGGAGAGCGGGCGTGATGTAGTCGGGCTCGCGGGTGTCGGCTAAGGTGAGTAGCGGGCGGGAGCCGGGAATCATGCGATGGCGCTGGTCCTGGCTGTCGGCGGTGTGGCTGATTTTTTTGGCGAAGGTGTAATTGGCATGCTGGAGCGCACGCATCATGGGCGCGTGGACGCCGACGTTGAGGGTTTCGAGCCGATAAAGATTGCGCGCCGGGTTGAGCAGACGATCGAGCGCTTGGTCATCGGAGCAATCGGCGGCGGAGAGGCCGAGGACGGCGCGGTAGGACGAAGCCATGACGGCGGGGGCGTTTGCTGAGTAGTCGAGCAGCTTGGCGGTGCGGCCGTTGAGCTGGGCGTCGAATTCTTTGGCGAAGGCGTCGCCGTCGGTTGAGGAATTCTGCGTGTTGTCCGGGGAAGATGTGCGCCATTCGGGAAGTTCATCGAGCGGTTCAATTCCAAAACGATCGAAAAACTGGGAGTCGATATTTTTGACGTGCGCAACCATTTCGCCGATGACGGCGCGAGCTTCGCTGGGCGTGTCGGAAGCGGCGCTCATGCGCCACAGGCGGTGGAGGACGATGCCGGAAACGGTGTGCACCATTGCGGTGAAGGCGGCGACAGGTAGGACGTAGCGGGCAATTTCGATGGCGCGCTTCTCGGCGGAGCGTTCGATTTTCTGTATGCGCTTGGGATGGGACATGGGACCGACGTGCCAGATGTCCTGAAGAATTTCACGGGCGTCGGGAAGCAGGAGCGAAGAAAGTTCGCGGTAGTACGACCAGGCACGGACGATGGCGCGTTCGTAGACGAGGCGGGATTCGGAGTCGAAGAAAAGAGATGTGAGTGGAACGTAGGCTTGGACTCGATCCATGCGGACGTAACGCTGGGATTGTTGCTCGGAATTGTAGAAAGGATGCGCGTGGAGAAACGACCAGACGAACTGGCGGCTGACG
>DASSYL010000335.1:0-3031 GCA_035703315.1 Candidatus Acidiferrum sp.
CGAGCAAATATTTGTACGACGAAGTTGGATCGGAGCTTTTCGAGGCAATCTGCCTGCTGCCGGAGTATGGGCTGACCCGGGCTGATACGCGCCTGCTGCAAAAGCATGCGGAAGAGATGATGGCGCGGATGCCAACTCCGACGCACGTGGCGGAACTCGGAAGCGGCAGCGGGAAAAAGACGCGAATGATCTTGGAGGCGCTGTCCAAACGGCAGCGGACTTTCTATTATCCGATTGAAATTTCACCGGCAGCGCTGGCGGCTTGCGAAAAGGAGCTGGGCCAACTGGACTTCGTGAGCTTGGTTGGCTACGAGAAACCATACCTGGAAGGCTTGCGTGCGGTGGCGGCGCGGCGAGAACCGGGTGAACACGTCTGCGTGCTGTTTTTGGGAAGCACCATTGGTAATTTTGACCGTCCGGCAGCCGACGATTTTTTGCGGCAGGTGCGAGCTGCGCTGCAGCCGAGCGATTCGCTGCTGCTGGGAACCGACTTGGAGAAAGGTGTCACGCTGCAACTGCCTGCCTACGACGATCCGGTCGGAGTGACCGCCGCGTTCAATCTGAATTTACTGGCAAGAGTGAATCGCGAGCTGGGTGGCAATTTTCAGCTGCGCGACTTCCGGCACCTGGCGATTTGGAATGAAGACCAGCGCCGCATCGAAATGCATTTGCAATCAACGCGAAGGCAACACATCGAGATTCCGAGTGCGTCGCTGTATTTCCGCATGGAAGAGGGCGAAACGATTTGGACTGAGAGTTCGCACAAGTATTCGCCCGATGAACCAGCGCAAATGGCACAACGCGCGGGATTCCGGCAGATTGCACAGTGGACCGACCACGAGTGGCCGTTCGCGCAAAATCTGTGGATCGTGGATTAGGCCTTCTCACCAGTAGTTCCCGTTGCCAGAAGCGAACGCGCAAGGATATGATGCGCGCGCTGAGACCTTGTCCTTCAGGTGACGGAATGAAAAAACTCATTTTGGTGTTGGCTTTGGCGTTGACTTACGCTGGCAATGCGTTCGCGGCGAAAAGCTATTCGTATTTCCGCGTCGGAAGTGCGTCGGACGTCGCGACGGCTACAACGGCGGGAACAGTGTTGATGGGTGGCGGCACCGACGTGGACGCCGCGTTTCAGTGGATGTGCCAGCGTAGTGGCAACGGCGACTTCCTGGTGATTCGAGCGACAGGGACGGACGCCTACAATCCTTACATCCAGCAGCTTTGCCCGAACGAGAATTCCGTGGCGACGCTGATCATTCCGAACCGAACCGCGGCGAGCGATCCGTTTGTGATCAGCACCATCCAGAATGCGGAAGCGTTGTGGATCGCGGGCGGCGACCAATCGAACTACATCAATTATTGGAAGGGCACGCCGGTAGAAACAGCGTTGCAAGGGCTGATTGCGCGAGGCGTACCGATCGGCGGGACCAGCGCGGGTATGAACGTACTTTCGCAGTTCCTCTATTCGGCGCTGGCGAGCCAGGGCGTGACGTCGAGCCAGGCGTTGGCCGATCCTTTTAGTCGCTACATTACGCTGGACCGCGATTTCGTGAGCATAACGACTGTGGCTGGATTGATCGGCGATCCGCACTTCGTTACGCGCGATCGCATGGGGCGTGATTTGGCGTTCTTGTGCCGGATCAACTTGAATGGATGGTCCGCGGCGCCGCGTGGCATTTCGATTGACGAACAAACGGCGCTGCTGATTGATGGAAGTGGCAATGGCACGGTGGTGGGCATGAGCACGGTCTATTTCTTGCAGGCGCCCGGCGCGCCGCAAGTTTGCCAGTCCAAAACTCCGCTGACTTATCAAAATATCGGCGTGTATCGCATCGCCGCTGGCGGGACATTTAACCTATCCAGTTGGACCGGTCAGGGTGGCGTGAGTTACAGCGTGTCGGCAAATGCGGGAGTGCTCGGTTCAACGCAGTCCGGTGGATCGATTTACTAAAATCCACAGACCTAAGATTCAAATCGTTTCCAGGCGCCAGACGACGCGCGCGGACAGTACCTTTTGCGTGCTCAAGCGCCAGCGCGCGAGAATCTGTGAGCCTTGATAAACGCGCTCGAAGCCGTCTTCGGATTCGGAAACCGTCTCGATGGGCGCAATCCAGAAATTTTCTGAGCCGGGCGCGTGCAGCGTTACTCGAATTTTCTGCCATCCATCCTGCATGTGAAGAACCGGCCCTGGCAACGCGCCGCTATAGCGCAAGCTCTGCGGGCCGGATGGCGTTTCAAAAAAGCGGTCACCTTCATTCGGCGCAAGAAGATTAACGATCGTTTCAACCGCCACAATCACCGCCCGATCGAGCGCCTCCTTCAACTTTAAGCCCACTTCGCAAGAGACTTCGCAGCCGCCAGGCGCGGGTGAGAAGGAAAAGCGCTTGGTCACAAGAACCGGTGTGGCGACGCTTGTGGGATGGCTGGCCCGAATTGTCGTTTCGCGAGTAAGGTCCGCCTGGAACGGAGCTGACGATTGCACGTCGAATTCACCGGCCGCGAAACTCGGATCTTCCATCAGTTGCAGTGACTCGTATTCCACGTGCGTGCGTTTGGGATCGAAGACGAGAATGCGGAAAGCGTGGCGAGGCCAGCGATCATATTGCAGGAAGCGCTCGAGGTTGGGTTCCTTGACACGGGTTTGTTCGTGCAGCGGAGTGCCTGCTTCGGTCTTGGCAAGCGACGCTTCGCGCAATCGCGCGTGATAAGCTTCGGGCCTGCGCTGCAAAGAATTGACCAGCGTTGCGCACACTGGCCGAAAATCGAGCGCTGCAAGAGTGCCGCCGTCGGATGGTTTGACGAGCGCCTGATATTCCGGCCCGGTGAAGAGTAATTCGTTTTTCCCGTCGGCGTCGTAGTCAAGCAATTCGACACGGCCGATCTGTCCACCAGGAGTTAGTCGGTCGGCGGCGGCCTCGGCGCGAATGAGATTACGCCACAGCTCGGTGCGCAGGTGCGGAGCGTAGAGCCCGCCAAAAACGCCGTGCCAGTATGCGTCGTTACACTGCGCACGCAGGAGCAAGTCGCGTGC
>DASSYL010000378.1:0-3017 GCA_035703315.1 Candidatus Acidiferrum sp.
GGGTGGATGTGCTGTAAATCTGCTTCGCGCGTGCCATGAGTCGTGTACGATCCGCCTCACTCACCGATAGTGGAAACTCCGTGAACGCCTCCAGCAGCGCGCTCTTCATTGGATCTTCCGGTACCAAGCCGGCGATCTGCTGCGGCACATCCCGCATGGTGATTTTGGGCGGAGTAAACCCCTTAGCCAGCCCGGCCTTCAACAAGCCCTGTTGCTCCTCCACAAACTTTGGCAGCGCTTCCATGCGCGCAAGAATGTCTTCATAGTCTGCGGTGTTCTGGTGAGGCTGAGTAGCCAGGGTCTCCGCCGCGCCCTGCTGCACGCCGCTCATCTGGCTCAAGGGCAGCCAAAGATTTGTCGGCACGACGTTGCGAAACGGCATCGCATCATCGCCGTACTCGAATCCTTCCTGCGACGTTTCGAGCAATTCGCGATACAGGTCGTAGTTCAGCTGTTCACTGGCGGGTAGAGCTTCGCGCGAAAACGATTTGAGCTTGGCCAGGCTTTCCGCCAAATGCTTTTTGCGCGCCCCAATTCCCTGTGGCGAATCATCGGCCCAGCGCCGATTTTGCCCCGGATAGCCCACGCCGGTTGCAAGCTCCGGATACAGTTCCATCCAGCGATTCCAGTCGGCGTCCAGATACGCGCGAAATTCTTTGCCCACTTGTCCCGAAGCCGCGGACGTTTGCGCAAGCGAAATTAACGGAAGGCAAAACAGAAGGGCAGCGAGGCCAAAAGAAGACGAGAGCAGTTCGAAACGCATCAAGGATTGCCTCCAGCGCTTTTGCTGGGTTCCTTTTGACGTTCGCGGGCCAGCAAGATGATCAACCGCGCCGTTTCCTCCACATCCATCGCCGTATTGTCTACCAGTACCGCGTCGGCGGCGCGAAGCAGCGGAGACACTTTTCGTTCGGTGTCGCGCTTGTCACGGTCCTGCACTTCTTGAACAACCTCCGCCAGGTCCAGCTTCTCGCCTTTTTCCTGGTGCTCTTTCCAGCGGCGTTCCGCGCGCGCTTCGGCGGCGGCTTCGAGATAAATCTTCAACTCTGCCTTGGGGAAAACCACGGTGCCGATATCGCGCCCCTCCATTACCACACCGCCGTTTGCGCCCGCTCGCTGCTGCGCGGCGACCAGCACCGCGCGAACACCCGGAATCGTCGCAACACGTGAAGCCGCTTGCGCCACTTGGCTGGTGCGGATGGCTTGCGTCACGTCGTCGCCATCCAACAACACGCGGTTGTGCACCGTGGGGTCGCGCAGGCTGGGAGGAACAGGCTGCAACTCGATTTCCGTCTCGCGCGCAAGGTCTTCGAGCTCCTTTTCCGAAGTGAGTGCGAGCCCATTATTCTGCAGCGCTTTCAAGGCAAGTGCGCGGTACATCGCCCCGCTGTCCAGATAGAGATAGCCGAGCCGCTGCGCGACGACGCGCGCAACGCTGCTCTTTCCTGAGCCCGCCGGTCCATCAATGGCGATCGTAAGTTTTGTCATGCGGGGATTCGACAATTACAGTCGCTGCTAAAATCCCATGATGTTATAGCCGCAATCCACGTAGATCGTTTCGCCGGTAATGCCGGAACCCGCGGGGGAGAGCAGAAATGCGGCGGTGCCGCCAACTTCAGCGGGATCGACGTTGCGTCGCAACGGCGCGCGTTCGGCGTGTGCTTTGAGCATGTCGCCAAGATTCGAAATACCGCGCGCGGCGAGGGTCTTGATGGGGCCCGCGGAAATCGCGTTCACGCGAATTCCCTTCGGGCCAAGGTCGCTGGCAAGATAGCGAACGCTGGCTTCCAGCGCGGCTTTCGCCACGCCCATTACGTTGTAGCGCGGGACGACTTTCTCGGCACCGAAGTAGGAGAGCGTCACGATCCCGCCGCCTTCTGTCATTAACGGCGCAGCGGCGCGTGATATCGCAACCAGCGAATACACGCTGACGTCGTGAGCGATGCGAAATCCCTCGCGCGAAGAGTTCACGAACTCGCCCTTCAATTCCTCAGGTGGAGCGAAAGCAACGCTGTGCACAATTCCTTGCAGCGTCCCGTACTTTTCCTTGAGCTGATCAAACAACTTAGCGATTTGCTCGTCGGACGAAACATCGCACATGAATCCCGAAGAGCCGGGAAGATCAGCGATCAGATCCTTGGCTTCCTGCTCGAGGCGTTCGTTCTGATAAGTAATAGCGAGTCGCCAGCCCGCTTCCTGCAATTTTTGCGCAATGGCCCAAGCGATGCTGCGCTTGTTGGCCAAACCGAAAACCACTGCTGTCTTTTGTGAATCGCTCACATGTTCCTCAGAAGGGAGCCCCAAACACTCGAGGTTCAGAGTTGAAACAAAATCAGTTTTGCCGGTGCGATTTTAGCAGTCTTGGCGCGTCAATCGCCACTCGCACGTCCGCGATCAAGGGCCATTAGATTCTTTGGAAGGCTCGCTCGATTTCTTTGACGGAATAGCGGAGGACCACGGGGCGGCCGTGGGGGCAGCTCATGGGGCAGTCTGTTTTGGCGAGGGCGGCCAGGAGCCACTCCATTTTTGTCTGGTCGAGCGGCATGTTGACCTTGATCGCGGCGTGGCAGGCGGTGGAGGCGGCGATCTTGGCCTGCAGGGTTTCAATGGAGATGGCGGCGTTTTCGCGCTCGATTCCGTCGAGAATTTCGGTCAGGAGTTTTTCGGCGTCGCTGGTGACGATACCCGCGGGAATTGCCTGGATAGCAAAGCTTTTTGGTCCCATGGGTTCGACTTCAAAGCCGTTCGCCACCAGCTCTTCGGCAATTTTTTCGAAGATGACGATCTGACGTGGCGCAAGCTCGACGATCATGGGCATCAGCATGCGCTGTGATTCGACTCTTCCAGCGCGGCGCGCTTCGAGGTGCTGTTCAAACAGAACACGTTCATGGGCCACGTGCTGGTCGACAATCCACAAGCCCTGGCCGTTCACAGCGACGATGAAGCTGGCGCTGACCTGGCCCAGGGGTTTCAGGTCGGCGATCTGGTCGGGATGTGGGAGCGATGCGGGAGCGTCA
>DASSYL010000423.1:0-4110 GCA_035703315.1 Candidatus Acidiferrum sp.
CCGGACTGTGTGGGAAGCTTTAGATCGGTGAGGATGAGGTCCGGGGCTTCCTGTTCTACACGCGACAAGGCCGCTTCGGTGCTTTCCGCTTCGGCGCAGGTATAGCCAAGCGAATTACCAATGGTCATGCAGAGCTTGCGGATGCTTTGCTCGTCATCAACTACCAGCAGGCGAACTTTTAGCGAGTCGCTCATGGTTTCCCGAATGTGCTCTCCACAACTGAAATGAGTTGCTGAACGCGAAAGGGTTTTTCGATGCACGGAATTCCGCTACCGGCGAGAAGCGCTTGGGTCTTGCTATTGGCGGTGTCGCCGCTAATGAGAATCACCCGTTGCTGGAGCTCCGGACGGTGCGCACGGATCCAGTCATGCACTTCCGCACCGTTTACCGCGCCGGGCATGCGAATATCGGAGATGACGCCGCCGAAGCTGGCTTCCGCAAGCCGTGCCAGGCCTTCGGCGCCGGAAGTGGCAGGAATGACTGTATAGCCGCGGCGTTCGAGAGCGGCACGAACGAAGGCGGTAACAGAGGGTTCATCTTCGATCAGCAGAATTGGATTTGATATGGATGTCATGGCGAGCTACCGGCCGGCCGGCTTTGCGGAAGCGGCGGTGCGTTGCGCCGCCACGGGAACGCGGATAGAAAATGTGCTGCCTTCACCGTCGGAGTTGTTCCAGCACTGAATCTCGCCGCCGTGGGCACGCACAATGCCGTAACAAATGCTGAGACCGAGTCCGGTGCCTTTGCCAGTTTGTTTCGTGGTGTAAAAGGGATCGAAGATGCGCTCGACGTCGGCGATGCCCGTGCCGTTGTCGCGGATGGTTACTTCGACCCAGTCACCGTGGCAAAGAGTTTGTAGACGAATTTTGCCGCGCCGGCCTGATTCCTCCGCCGCGTCGTACGCGTTGTTCAAAAGGTTGAGAAAGACCTGCTGAAGCTGCTGCGCATCGCCCATAACCGCCGGTAAGTCCTCATCGTATTCCTCGATGACTTCGACGCCGTGGCTGACGAAGTCGTAGCTGCGCAGTTTAGTGGTTTGCCGCAGCACCGCGTTGATGTGTGCCAGTTCCCGCTTGACGGGCCGCTGGCGCGCAAAGCTGAGCAAATCCTGAACGATGTCCTTGGTGCGCTGCGTCTCCTGCAAGATGATCTGCAAATCTTCGCGTGCATTGTCTGGTACTTGCGGGTTTTCGAGCAGTAAGTCCGTGAAACCGAGGATGGCAGCTAGAGGGTTGTTGACCTCATGGGCGACGCCGGAGACCAGGCGTCCGATGGTGGCCATGCGCTCTGCGTGAGCAAGTTTCGCCTGCATGAGAGCGGCGTCGGTGATATCGGTCATCACGACCACGACGCTGTTGACGGCGTCCTGCTCATCACGCATCGGGCTTAGGCTGATGGAAAAGTGTCCGAGGGTCCCGTCGCTGCGCTTGGCGCGCAGTTCAAGATTTTCCACCTGTTGACCGTGTGCCGTGGTTTCCAGTGCCGAATCGAATTCCTCGCGCTGTCCAGAGTCCACCAAATCCACCAGTCGGCGGCCAATCATTTCTTCCTGCTTATAGCCGGCTTCATAGCAACGGCGGTTGGCGTAGCTTATCAGGCCCGCCGTGTCGAGGACCATGATCATGCTCTGCGTCGCGTTTAGAATCTTTTGGTTGAAGTCGCGCTGGCGCTGCAATTGCGCCTGGAACATTTTTTGTTCCGTGACATCAAGCATTAGTCCGCGGAATTGCTTGATTTTTCCGTGAGAATCGCGAACGGCCGTAATGTTTTGCAGCGTATGCAGAAGCCTGCCGTCCTTCCGGCGAAGAGTTTCCTCGTGGTTGCGCAGGACGCCCGTCTTACGCATGGCAGCCAGCAACCGCGTTCGTGCGCCGGGTTCGGGATAAAGGAAAGAACCCACGTCGTCGCGGAGCAATTCCTCGCGCGAAGAATAACCGAGCATGCGCACCATGGCGTCATTCACGTCAAGGAACCGGCCGTCCGGCGTGGCAAAGAAAAGTCCTTCCTGGATGCTGTCATACAGCTCGCGGTATCGGCGCTCGAGTTCTCGGCGGTCGGTAATATCTTTCAAAACGTGAATGGTACGCGTGTCTTCTTCCGTCGTTCCAGTGGCACGCGATGTCGAGACCAAATAGATTCTTTCGGCCGAAGCCACGACGTGCTCTTCCTTGTCGAGACCCGCATTCAGGCAAAACGGGCAGGGCAGGTCGGTATCGCCCGGCGCTAACTGCCGCAAGCTGTTTATGGGTTCTCCGACAAGTTCGACCGGCGGCCGGCCCAAGTGGTCGGCCAGGGAACGATTAGTGCGGACAATTTTCCAGGAACGGTCATGTACCACGATGTAATCACTGATGGCGTCTATATCCTGCACCCATTGGCGCTTGGAGCGTTCAAGCTGGGAAAAGCGCAGGAAGTTTTCCAAAGAAAGAGCGGCATGATTGGCCAGCGCGCCCAGCAGTTTGGTTTCGCGCTTGAAAACGTCTGCAGGCGCGCCATAAACGCAAATCGCGCCGAGGGCTTCGCCGTTGCTGACACGTACTGGAATGATAGAAAGTTTGTCGATGCGAGCTGGCAGCGGGGCAACTTCGCCCGTCCGCCGAGACTCCTTTGCGCGCGTCACTTCGGACGCATACCGGAGAAGTTGTCCTTCATCGAGCCCCACAGTCTTTGCGGCTGCCGCACCGTACAGTTCGGACAGACCGCCGCTAAAAACCACCACCCCGCACCAGTCAGCTGAGAGAATTTGTGCGACGCGCCGCGAAAAATGAAGCAAAGAGTCCGGCAGCTGGCGGAAGCTCGCCGCCTCTGTGGCGAGTTCGATGAAATCGGCGGCGCGTTGCAAGCCCGCGTGCGTGCTGCTGGGCTTTGCAATCGACCGCGTCAGCCTGGTGGCCGAGTTGGATTTCCTGTGGCGCAAGTTCGAAAGAGGTAGGGTTGCCGTCTCAGAGGCGGCGAACCCACGCACTTCCACGCTAAACGGCAATCTCATTGTGAGTCAATCGCAGAACGAGACGCTGTTGCTCATCACGCTACGCCGCTGGCCGGTCGAACAGGTGAAACGTCTCAGCGTGAGACCTGGCGAATGAGCATCACAAGGATTTGAGACGAAATAGTCCGAGACATCCTTGAATTGCGGAGTTCCGGCAATCAAGTAACTGCCGTATTGTCAGTAAGTTCACGCACATTTTTCTCGCCGTTGCGATTGCCTCTCTGCCGGTTCTGACGCTGGCCCATGACGTGCCTTTCCTACGGCGGGGTAGTTTCCGAAACTGAGGAGGAATTCGCAATGAGATCCCGCTGGACCCAGCTGGCAACGTTCGTGGCGGCTGTGGCCCTAATGGCGTCAGGTGTTTCCGCGCAGCAGTCAACCGTGGACGAAGGCAAACGCAAGGTCAAGACGAAGAGTTCGCCTAGCTATCCGGAGCTGGCGCGGCGCATGAACGTTTCCGGCAAGGTCAAAATTGAAGTCATCATCACGCCAGATGGCCACGTACGGAGTTCGCGCGTGATCGGAGGACATCCACTGTTGGTTCAGTCCTGCCAGGATGCCGTCAAGGAATGGAAGTTCGTTCCGGCACCGGAAGAAACCACGCAGGTCATCGAATTTGATTTTCGCGGCAACAACTAGCCTTCTGGGTCACAGATTTTTCGCCCGTATGTGGGCCGTTTGGGGAAGCGGAGGTTTTTGGCAATGAGTATCGGCAAGAAATTATACGCGGGATTCGGGATGGTGCTGGCCATCCTGCTGGGGCTCTTCCTGGTCAATACGTTCGCGGCGTTTCGCGAGCGGTCGCTGCGGTCGGATTCAGCGGCGGCGCTGGAAAGCGTCCGGACGATTGAGTCCGTGCGGCTGCAAATCATGTTGAACCGCCTCAATTTGGACAATTTTTTGTTGAGCGGCGATCCGCGCGACGAGGAACGGGTAAACAAGGGAACGGTTGATCTTGGCGACACACTGAAGCGCGGCGAAGCTCAATCCAATTCCGATTTATTGCGTACAGCGCTCATCCAGGTGGAGAGTACGGAAGCCAGTTGGTCGGACAATTTTGCCAAGCCACTTCTCGCGAAGCGCCACCAAGTGGATTCGGGTGATGCAACCGTGTCGGACCT
>DASSYL010000437.1:0-17757 GCA_035703315.1 Candidatus Acidiferrum sp.
CAGCTCGCTCCGGCGCAACGCTCGATGCGGTATCCAGTTACCCCGACATTGTCGGTCGATGCCGTCCAGGTCAATCCGATCTGTGAACTGGAAGACGCCGTGGCGGCCAACCCGCTCGGTGCCGTGGGCGCCTGCGTGTCCGCACCGGCACTCGTGGTTGCGGAAGCCGTATTGGAGTATCCGCTCAAATTCCCCGCCGCGTCATTCGCGCGTACGCGGTAGCTGTAGGACGTAGATGCGCTCAAGCCCGTGTCCGTGAACGTCGTTGCACCGGTGGTCGTTCCGATCTGCGCAAACGACGTGCAGCTCGCTCCGGCGCAACGCTCAATGCGGTATCCGGTTACGCCGACATTGTCGGTCGATGCCGTCCAGCTCAGTCCGATCTGTGAACTGGAAGACGCGGTCGCTGCTAACCCGCTAGGTGCCGAAGGTGCCTGCGTGTCCGTCGATGCGGTTGTGGTGGCCGACGCAATATTCGAGTAGGCGCTTAAATTTCCCGCTGCGTCATTAGCCCGCACGCGATAACGATAGGCAGTGGATGCGGTCAGCCCACTGTCCGCGAACGTGGTTGTGCCTGCCGTTGTCCCGACCTGGGCGAAAGCAGTGCAGCTGGCTCCGGCGCAGCGTTCAATGCGGTATCCGGTTACGCCGACATTGTCAGTCGAAGCCGTCCAGCTCAGACCGATCTGTGAACTGGAAGACGCGGTCGCTGCCAACCCGCTCGGTGCCGAAGGTGCTTGCGTATCCGTCGATGCGGTTGTGGTGGCCGACGCTATATTCGAGTAGACGCTCAAATTTCCCTCTGCGTCATTGGCGCGCACCCGATAGCGATACGTGGTGGAAGCCGCTAAACCTGAATCGGTAAATGTTGTTGTACCCGCGGTCGTTCCAATTTGGGCGAAAGCAGTGCAGCTCGCTCCTACGCAGCGTTCGATTCGGTATCCCGTTACGCCGACATTATCAGTCGATGCCGCCCAGGTCAGTCCAATCTGCGAACTGGAAGAAGCGGTCGCTGCCAACCCGCTCGGCGCCGTGGGAGCTTGCGTGTCCGTCGACGCATTCGTTGTGGCCGAGGCGATATTCGAGTACGCGCTCAAGTTTCCTGCTGCGTCACTAGCTCGCACGCGATATCGGTAGGTTGTGGAAGCCGTTAGCCCGATGTCTGTAAACGTCGTCGCACCCATTGTTGCCGCAATTTGGGTGAACGAAGCACAACTCGAACCGGAGCACCGTTCGATTTGGTACCCGGTCACACTCACATTGTCGGTTGAAGCAGTCCAGCTCAGTCCGATTTGCGTGCTCGAGGAAGCTGCTGCCGCGAGTCCAGTCGGCGCTGTTGGGGCCTGCGTGTCCGGTGTACCCGTCGTGGTGATGTAGGACAGGTTCGAATACCCGCTCAGGTTTCCCGCCGCATCAGCAGCCCGCACGCGGTAACCGTATGACGTGCCGCTGAGTAACCCGGAGTCACTGAACGCTGTTCCGGTTACACTCGTGATCTGGGCGAACGAGGTACACCCATTTCCCCTACACCGCTCCACTTCGTAGCCGGCCACACCAACATTGTCCGTCGAGGCCGTCCAGATCAAGTTAGCTTGTGTGCTCGACGCTGCGGTCGCTTGAAGGTTCGCTGGAGCAGTCGGCGCTTGCGTATCGCTGCTCGCGGGCGTGGTGGCGGACGCGATATTGGAATACCCGCCCAGATTCCCGGCGGCATCGGTGGCGCGCACCCGATAGGAATACGAAGTGGAAGCGCTCATTCCGGAATCCGCAAAGGTGGTTCCGGACGTCGTGGCAACCTGCGCGAACGAATTGCAATTCGCGCCACTGCAGCGTTCCACTCGATAGCCGGTCACGCCAACATTATCCGTGGCCGCGGTCCAGCTCAAACCGATTTGCGTGCTCGATGACGCAGCCGCGCTCAATGCGCTAGGGGCTGTCGGTGCCGTCGTGTCGCCAGACGGGGGATCCGGTGTGCTACCATTGGTCGAAGCCGTGCATCCCTGCATCATCAGCACCAGCATCAACGCGAAAAAACAGACAACTGCAACAAACAACCTTTGCACGGGCCGGACGGTTCGCACAGCTGTTCTCCGAATAGATTTTTTCGGTGCGACGACTTACAGTAAGGGCGGACGGGCGGGAGAACGCCACCTCTTCGGGACAGTTCAAAATACCACGAAAAATTCATCCTTGGGACAATGAAATTAGTCCGGAAATGTTAACTTCCGTTAAGAAATACGCCCGCGCCGGCGTCTACATTAAACTCTGTAAGTGCCGCCACATCAGGAGCTTGGCGTCCACAGGCTTTTAAGAAAAGTCTTGACTCGATCGACCAGGCCCGTGCTCGCCGACGCGGCCGGTTTGGCCGAGGAATTTGCCGGTTTCACGGCCGTTGCCGCCAAGGTCCTTGCTGCTGAACCCAGGGGATCTCCTTCCACGCGGCTTTCGAAAATCAGGGTTGGCCGAACCCTTACCCGCCTCACCAGAACGATCAATTTCGGATCCGGCTCATCCTGCACTTTCTGGCTGGCGTCATAGCGCAGCGGCGGCATATACACCTGATAGGTCGGTTCGACCGTAGCTGCCTTCGGAGGATCAATGGGAACGATCGTTTTCTTGGGCACAGTGGGATTCTTGAGTACCGGGCTTTTTTTGACCTCTTCGCTGCTGGCCAATGTGCTGATTTCCGGCGCACTCGTGGGTGTGCCGCCCGCGGTCAGTTGCTGCTGCGCATAAGGGTCGCAGGCGCAGAGAGCACTGTTCATCCGCATTCCCTCCAGCTGTCCATTCGCCAGCGACACGTCGCCGCCCTGCGGCACCACCACACTCTGGCTGCCGAACTGTTCTTCCAGCCGCACGGCGCCGCGCCCTGCCCGTACGCACATCAATCCGGGCGTATCAAACCCCACCAGCAAATCCTGAGGACCATCGCCAATGGCAATGGACTTGGCCAGGATCTGCGTTGTGAACACGCTCAACGTGAGATTGCCTTCGATGTGTGCGTGAATCGTTCCGCTGTCCAGCGCAATGGTCAGCCCATTCGACGCCTTCAGCATCGAAATGTGCGCCGGGCCGCAAATGGAGATGTTGCCGCCGCCGGCCAGCTCAATCCGGGCGTGGCCGGTCTTCACACGCACATCCACACCGCTACGCAGCAGGGTTTTCACCTCATTACCGACCACCTGCACGCTCATCGGTCCTTTTAACGCGATCGCTTGCCCCTCAATCGTGCCGATGATTTCGCCTTGAGGTTCCTGCGGCGCATTCTGCTGAGCACGGGCGCAAAAAGGGACGAGAGTCGCAATCGCCACCGCAAAGAGCAGTTTCCCGCAAAAATCCGGGACGCTCCTTAGGTGACACTCTCGGCTTTGGGGTTTCAGGCGTTCCATACTCTCTGCGTAATCGCTACCGGCAGCTTCTTTATACTATACGGCGTGCCAACTGTGACTGCAGCGAAAAGGTTTCCAGGGTTGAACGCGCATCCCAGCACGACGAATCTGAGCAAATGACCACCACCGAAAATTCATCGAACTCCGCTGAAAGTACCGCGCGTTCTAGGGAAAGCCGCGAAGTCAGCGTCCACTATGACACGCGCCTCCCGCAGCTTCCCTGGTCGCGCCGCATCCAGATTCCCATCATCGCCGCGCTGGTCTACTCCGTAATCCGTCTTCTCGGTCCAACGCTGCGTTTTGAAGTTCTCGGATGGCACCATGCCCAGGACGTACATGCCTCTGGCCGCCGCTGTGTGTGGGCCTTTTGGCATCGCGTTATTATTCCCATTTCCTGGTGGGCGCGCGACATGGGCATCGTCGTGATGAACACCACTGCCTTCGACGGCCAGTGGACGCGTAAAGTCATCGAATGGCTGGGCTTCGGCACGGCGCAGGGTAGCTCTTCGCGTGGCGGATTGCGCGGTTTGGCCGTGATGGCCAAGCGCATCGAAGAAGGGAAGGACTGCGCCTTTACGATTGATGGCCCGCGCGGGCCCCGCTACGTCGCCAAGCCCGGTCCTGTCATGCTTGCTCGCCGCACCGGCTGTCCCATCACCGTCTTCCACATCGGCGTCGAACATGGCAGAACCTTCGAAAAAACTTGGGATCACTTCTTGCTTCCACTCCCATTCAGCCGTGCCGTGGTCATTTTCGCGCCACCGATAGAGGTTCTTCCGAATGCAGACGCCAATGCGATGGAAGCCAAGCACAACGAAATGCAAAAGGAATTAGAGCGCGTCCGCGATATCGCCGAAGCCTGGTTCACTCTCCTCGAATCCGACCGCAACCGTTATCGCGCAGAATTTGGCAAGTAGCACAGACTTCAGTTCGTGCAAGCCAGAAATATTGCTCAGCTTTGCGGCCTTTCCCCCAGTTTCACCTTCACGTCCATCTTCTTGCCGCCGCGGAACAGCGTGACCGTCACTTCGTCGTCTGGCCGCTTCTTGTTCAGCATCAGGTCCACGTCTACACGGTTCGCGATCTTCTGCCCGTCAATCGCCGTCAGCACGTCGCCGCCGATATAAAACCTGCGCATTCCCGCTTGCGCCACGCGGTCTCCGCCGCGGATTCCTGCTTCCGCCGCAGGCCCGCCACGGCTGGTTGTCTGCACCAGCAGACCTTCTTGTGCAGGCAGCCCCAGCGCCTCCGCGAACGACTCATTAATCGGAATAGTCTCCACGCCCAAAAACGCCTGGTGCACACGTCCGTCGGTAATCAGGTCGTGTGCAATTCGCTTGGCCGTATTGATTGGAATGGCAAAACCGATTCCCGCCGTGGTTCCCGTCGGCGTGTAAATCGCCGAGTTGATTCCGATCACTTCGCCATGAGTGTTGATCAGCGGCCCGCCTGAATTTCCGCGATTGATGGCCGCATCGGTCTGGACCGCTTGATCGATGAAGGTCGTCTGGCTCGTCTGCACCGTTCGCCCTAGTGCGCTCACCACTCCCGTCGTCAGCGTGCTCTGAAATCCAAACGGGTTGCCGATCGCCAACACCTTTTGTCCCACTTGCAGCGCCGCTGAATCTCCCAGTTGTAGCGCCATCAGCGGCTTGCCTTTCGGCTCAACTTTCAGCAGCGCCACGTCGTTGCGCTGGTCCGCCCCGACAAATTTCGCCGTGTAGCGCGACTGGTCTCCCAGCACCACTTCAATCGTTTGTGCTCCCTGCACTACGTGAAAATTTGTAAGGATGTAGCCCTTACTGTCAATCACGAATCCCGATCCCGCACCCTCTACCGGTACTGGGTCCATCCAGAAGTCGTACTCCGTCGCCTTGGTCAGCACGTTTGCCACGGCCGGCGAAGTCTCGCGGTAGATCCGCACGTTCAACACTTCATCATTGCTCAGCGCCGCGTCGCGCTCCGCCAGGCGTGCGTTGCGCACCTCGCCCAAGTCCACAGCAACAGGCGGCACCGCCTCCACCCTGATCGGCCCGTGCGGTCCCCAGCGCGCCCCCGCCCAGTACGCCACCAAAATCAAAATCGCAATCACGGCCAGCGGCCGCAGCACCGAAATTCTGCCAGATGCCATCGGACCTCTCCTCTTATAACCGACTTCATTCTTAGCCAGAAATGATAACGCCGATCACTGCCTAGCCGCTCAGTTCGGCGAAGCCGCCGCGCGCAATTTGGTCGCCAGCGCATCCACCTGGCTCCGCGTCTCTTCTATGGAACCCGAGCAATCGATTTTTTCTGCGGCCAACGCCAATTTTTCTTCGACCGGCATTTGCATGGCCATCCGCCGCCGAGCTTCCGCTTCGCTCATCCCTCGCTCGGTTAGACGGGCCAGCTGCTGTTCCGGCAGGCACCACGCTACTGCCACTCCGTCCAGCTTCGTGTGCAATCCAGCTTCAAAGATGAGAGCCGCCTCAACGAACGCTACTGCATAAGAACCGGATTTTTCCAATTTCGAAAGCTGCCGCAGGAGCTCTTCTTCGACCCGGGGGTGGAGGATGCCGTTCAGTTGATCCAGCTTTTCCCGATCGCTAAAAACGATCGCCGCAAGCCGCGCCCGGTCAATTTTCCCGCCGCCATCCAGGATCTCCCGCCCGAATCGCGCAATCACATCCTGGTATGCCGCGCCGACCGGCTCAATCAACCCATGCGAAATCTGGTCCGCCTCCAGCACCGGAAACCCGTGTTCGCGCAGCATCGCCGCCACCGTGCTCTTCCCGCTGGCGATCCCCCCCGTCAAACCGTAGCGCAACATGAATGGATTCAGCGAGCCGTGGTGGCCGGGTGAGATTTGCTTCCGTTTGCCACCGCAACACCGCGGCGCAGCTTGGCGGCCTTCACCGTATTGCTCATCAGCATGGTGATGGTCATCGGCCCGACTCCGCCCGGCACGGGAGTCAACGCACCTGCCGTCTTCACCGCGTCCGGATGCACATCTCCCACCAGCACGTTCCCCTTCGCTGAGAATTTCTCGAGCCGCACCGGGAAATTCGCCAGCAGCCGCTTAGCCTCCGCCGCATCGGTCACTTTGTTGGTGCCGACGTCAATCACCGCGGCGCCTGATTTGATCCAGTCCGCCTTCACAAATCCCGCACGCCCGATCGCCGCCACCAAAATATCTGCTCTTGCGATAATTCCCGGCAGATCCCGCGACTTCGAATGACACACCGTCACCGTCGCATTCGCGTGCAGCAACAACAGCGCCATTGGCTTGCCCACAATGTCGCTCCGTCCCAGCACCACCGCGTTCGCGCCTTCGATCGCAATTCCGTTGCGCCGCAAAATCTCCATACACCCCGCCGGCGTGCAAGCCACCAGCCCCGGCCGGTTGCTCACCAGCATTCCCATGCTCACCGGGTGAAACCCGTCCACATCTTTCGCCGGCGACACCGCTTCGAGAACTCGTTTCGAATCCACCTGCGCCGGTAGCGGCAGCTGGATCAGAATCCCATCCACGTTTTCATCGTTGTTCAAATCGCTGACCAGCTGCAGCATCCAGTCTGTGGTCACGTTCGCCGGAGGCGTATGCAGCCAGCTCGCCAGCCCCAGCTGTTCGCACGCCGCTATTTTGCTCTTCACATAAAGCTGTGAAGCCGGATTCTCTCCTACCAGCACCGCCGCCAGCCCCGGCCGCACTCCGAGCGCCGCCAGCTGCCTCACTTCCTGCTTCAACTCCGCGAAGATTTCATCGCGTATCTTCGTTCCATCCAAAATCCGCGCCGTCATGCGAAAAGCATAGCACAGCGCATGTCGGCGCTCCTTTTCGCGGGCTGCCCCATCCGGGCGTGCGGTTTGCGGAAGGGTTGATTTTCGCTAGTTCACAGGAAACTTTGTGCTCCGCTTATAATCGAATTTCCAGGCCAAACGTCATGACTCTCTTTCCCTCCGATGGCAACCGCAAGCAGCTAGAAAACCAGGCGCGCGCCGAGGGCCGTCTCCCTCCCGGCCAGTCGCTAACTCTCAAATGGCCCGTCCTCCACTACGGCTCCGTCCCTCACTTCGACGAATCCACTTGGGACTTCAAAATCTCCGGTGAAGTCGCCGCGCAGGCAAAACTTTCCTGGAAAGAATTTCTTGCGCTCCCGCAAACCGAAGTCACTTCTGACTTCCACTGCGTCACCCGCTGGAGCCGCCTCGACAATCGCTGGACCGGCGTCCTCTTCACCGAAGTTCTCAAACTCGCCCCGCCCACTCCTGCCGCCAAGCACGCGCTCGTCCTCGCCGAAGAGGGCTACACCTCCAACATTCCGCTCGCTGATCTCCTTCATCCCAACGTCCTTTTCGCGCACTTGCACGACGGCGAACCGCTCGCCGCCGAACACGGCGGCCCGCTTCGTCTCATCGTTCCCCATCTCTACGCCTGGAAATCCGTGAAGTGGGTCCGCGGCTTCTGTCTTCTCAGCGAAGAACGCCTCGGCTTCTGGGAACGCAACGGCTACCACGCCTACGGCGACCCCTGGAGAGAACAACGCTATTCCGGCAGTTAGCGCCGCTCACCAGCCGCCCAAACATCTCTTTCTACCGGCATCCGTTCACGCCCGGATCGCGATCCCGCGCGTCGCCCTTCGGCAGGCTGCCGTCCAATCGCAACTCATACGCATCCTGAATTTGATTCCCGTCCAGTCGCAGCGATTGCCTCAGCATCACTGGTTTGCTGCTCCGGCCCTTCACGCTGTACCAGTTGTTGATCGACTCCGTGTACACCGGCCCGCACTGCACCAGCTTCACGTCTACTCCCTTTGCGCGCGAGACGCTCAGCAAGCCCTCGCCCTTCCGGTGCAGCCCGATCTCATCAAAGGTGATGAAGTTCACCTGCGTTCGCAGCCCGCTCGCCAGCAAGGAAAATTCTCTACCCGCCACCTTCAGCTGTCCCGATTGTGTTTTCTGAGCCGGTTCACCGCGGTAGGGCGGATTCCATTTCGCATCGGGCAACAATTTCGCTAGCGTCGCCCAGTCGTCTCCTTGACGATCTACGAAGGAGTCGCATTTTTGCCGCGGCAGGAATGCGGGCAAGATTTACGAGCCGTTTCACAAACTGACCCGCTCAGTCCACAAACGGACCCTTTCGCTTCGCCTATGTTGTTCAGAGTCAGCGATGTCCGGCTTCTCATCGCTCAAGCCAAAGTGCGCGGAGTCTACCAACCCGGGGTATCCGTCTTCCAGCCGTTTTCCTGGACAGGCGCCGTCAGCAGATCTGCCAGAAAATTAGTTCGCTCGACCCTTCCTCAGCGCTTTCTTTCTCGTGAAGAATCATCAGCGCTTGGTTCAACACGGTTCGAACCAGCCATCTGCGAAATTCGCCGTCGCTTCGAAACCTCCGGCGCTCGCCCGCTGTCGCCGCGTAGCTCCTCTCGATCGCTTCTTCAACGTCATCCTCACCGCTGAGCACGCGCTCGGCGACCTGTCTTAGTAACCCGCTACAACTCGAGAATTGCCGCTCGAGGTCCTCCCGAATCGTGTTTGCTGAGCCTACACCTCTACTTTCATTCTCTTTCATGGGGAGACCTGGATTAACACGGGACCTTTCCGCGGGACCTGCTTATTGAGCCGTCCGCAACATTCGGTTGGCTCCAGTTTTCCGTACTATTGCTCGCGGATTGTCGCTCTCCTATCTTCGTCGCGTAAATTTTCTTTCACGATTCTTGTGCTTGCCCACGGCAGTCGAATTGGCGCTTTTGCTATACTGTTTTGAGAATCGGAGCCAAAAAAATGCCCATCTACGAATACATTTGCGACGACTGCAAATCCCAATTCGAAAAAATCGTCATCAATCGCCAGCAGGAAATTTCTTGCCCCCACTGCTCCTCCAACAAGGCCACCATTCAGCTTTCCGTCTTCAGCTCCGCCGTCGCTGGCGGCTCCGCTAAGTCTTCCTCGGGCGGCTCATCCGGAAGTGGCGGCGCTTGCTGTGGCGGCGGATGCGGCTGCCATTAGATTCGTCTTTATGCGGGAGCCTCCCCGTAGCCGTTCTGCGCAGACTCCGGTATCCTGATTTCCACCGTAGATTGAGCGTATCGCTTGGCTTCCTTTCCGGATTCCATTGGTCCTTACCGCGTCCTCGCCCAATTGGGCGAAGGCAGCATGGGTGTCGTTTTCAAGGCGCAAGACCAGCGCCTCGCTCGCACCGTCGCTCTCAAGCTTATCCGCTCCTGCTCCGACGATCCCGCGAAGCGCCAGCGCTTCTGGCAAGAAGCGCGCGCCGCCGCTCAAGTCGCTCATCCGAACGCCTGCCGCCTCTACGATATTGCCGAAGAATCCGGCGAACTCGTGCTGGTCATGGAATTTGTCGAAGGCGAATCGCTCGCCCAGCGCCTCGAGCAGGGGCCGCTCTCCGCCCGTCAGGCCGGGCAAATCGCTCTCGAACTGCTGTCCGCCTTGCAGGCCTTCCATAAACTCGGCATCGTTCATCGCGACCTCAAGCCCGCCAACATTTTGCTTTCGCCTCACGGTGCCAAGCTACTCGATTTCGGCATCGTGAAAAATATTCTTCCACCGGAATGCGATGAAACCGCAGCCACGCTCTCTGACACCACCGCCGTCGGCGTCTTCCTCGGTACTCCGCGTTACGCTTCGCCCGAACAATTCAACGGCCGCGCCGTCGACGCTCGTTCCGACATTTTTTCCTTCGGCGCCATCTTGTTTGAAATGCTCACCGCCAAGCCCGTTTTCCCGGGCGAAACTTTTGCCGAACTTTGCCATTCCGTTCTTCACGTCGCGCCGCCCGCGCTTACCGGCTCTCCCGCCATCGCCGCCATGGGCCGCATCGTTCATTCCGCGCTCGCTCGCCCACCACAGGACCGCTACCAGACCGCCGAGAAAATGGCCGAAGATTTGCGCAAGGCTTTGCTCGCCGACGGCATTGATACCGTTGCCCGCGCGCAGACTCTCCGCCGTATGATCGTTCTCCCGTTCCGCCTCATGCGCCGCAGCGAAGAGCTCGAATTTCTTACTTACAGCCTTCCGGAGTCCATCACCGTTTCACTTTCCAGCCTGGAAAATCTCGCCGTGCGTTCTTCGCTCATCGCCGCGCAATATGCCCAGGATGTTCCCGACTTCCAGAAAATCGCCGACGAAACCGAGGTCGATGTCATTCTCACCGGCACTCTGCTTCCTGTCGGCGAACAGTTGCGCATCACTGCGCAGCTGGTCGAAGTTCCCGGCGGCTCCGTCCTTTGGTCTCATTCGTCCGACGTCACCGTTCGCGAACTTCTTCAGCTCCACGACGACCTCGTCTGCCGCGTGGTGCAAGCGCTTTTGCCCGCTCTCAATCCCAAGGACGAAGCCGCGCTTCGCCAGGATCGTCCGGCCAGTCCCACCGTCTATCAGCTCTATCTCCGCGCCAACGAAATGTCCCGCGGTTGGCAAAGCCTCCCCGCCGCCATCGATCTCTACCAGGAGTGCGTACAACTCGATCCGCGCTATGCTCCCGCCTGGGCCCGTCTCGGCCGTGCCCGCTGGCTTTCCGACAAGTACACCGTAGGTTCTACGGAAGGCCTTCGTTCCGCTGACGAAGCTTTCCAGAAAGCTTTTGAACTAAGCCCGGACCTTCCGCTCGCTCATCATCTCTATACCCATCTTCAGGTCGATCAGGGCCGCAGTCTCGAAGCTCTGCAGCGCTTGCTCGCTTTGGCCGCCAGGCGCCCCAGCGATCCCGAACTCTTCGCCGGCCTCGGCCACGTCTGCCGCTACTGCGGTCTGTTGCAGCCTTCGCTCTTTGCGCATCAGGAAGCCCGCCGTCTCGATCCGCAAATTCCCACCACCCTGAATCACACCTACTTCATGCTCGGGGACTATGAGCGCGCCTTGGTCGCTTCTCGCCAGGATTTCGGCTACGGCACGGCCCTGATACTGGCCATCCTTGATCGCGTCCCCGAAGCAATCGCCATGCTCCGCCAGCAGGAGGACACTTTTCCCTGGCGCCTGAGCCGCCTTTTCTTAACCTCCATGCGCGCGCTTTTGGAAGGGAATCGCGAGGAAAGCTTGCGCGCCAGCGAGGAAATCATGCGGGCCACTTTCCGCGATCCCGAAGGCTTCTACTATCAGGCTCGCCAGCTAAGCTATTTGGGCGCCGACGACTGGGCTCTCGAAATGTTTTCTCGCGCCGTCGACCACGGCTTCTTCTGCTACCAATCCTTCGTCCGCGATCCCTGGCTCGACCGTCTCCGTGCCAAGCCCGCTTTCTCCGCCATCATGCAAAAAGCCTCCCATCTCCAGCAGGAAGCTCTGCGTATCCTCCGCTCCAACTCCGGCGACACCCTACTCGCTCTACCCGCGCATGACTACGACTGATACCCGCGCTGCGGTCTTTCTTCGTTGGTTCATCGCTTCTTCTCCTCTTTTTCCTGCTTTCCGTTTACCAGCCTGCGCTATACAATCCCGTCACTTACTCAGGAGGCACCATGTCCGCCTCGCCCGTTTCAGTCCTTGATCACAACAAACGACTCACCGTCCGTTGGTTTGAAGACGTCTGGAATCAATCTCGCCGCGACGTCATCTTCGAGCTCTTCGCCCCCGAATGCGTCCTCTACGAAGGCCATACTCCGATCCGCGGACCCGAGGAATTCGCTGCCTTCTATGACCGCTTGCAATCTCAATTCACTGACATACGTGTCACCCCGGGCGTCGTTCTCGCCGAAGACGATCTGGTCAGCCTTCGCTGGACCGTAAACGCCACCCACAAGGCCACCGGCAAGACCACCACCATCACCGGCATATCCATCGTCCGCATCAAAGACAGCCACTTCGTCGAAGCCTGGCAAAACTGGGACGCCGCCAGCCTCGCCGCCCAGCTTTCCGCGTCTCCTTCCGCACCTCTGTTTTAGTCTTGGCCCATTGCGTTCCGGCTTGGGCTTCGCGCTAGGCACGAACTCATCCCCAAGACTGACTGTGAAAAGTCGTCCTCTACTAACTCTTTATGTTTCAGATATTTGCCGCGATAGAGGCGTGTGTATCTGGTATGGGTCACGGCAACCGTGGGTTTATCCCACTGTCCCGGACAAATTACGGCTCGCCTTAGGCTTACCCGCGCCGATAGCCTTTCATATAGCCTGGAACCTCAGTCCCGGTTTTGAGCCTCGCATCGGCAATGGGCTCCCCAGGAGTCACCGTTAGGGGTAGCACTCCCGCCCACACCGGCAGAGAATAGTCCTCTTCATCGTCAATCGGGCCGCCCGTCCGCACTTTCGCTGAGACCTCTTCGAGCGGCAGCGCCAACACGATCGTCCCTTTCATCTCTTGCTCGGTCGGCCAGCGGATGTCGTCCCAGCGCCCCTTCATGATGTGCTCGGTAAACAGCCGCAGCGCTTCCACCTTTTCCGTGGGATCTTCCACCAGCCGCGCCGTTCCCAGCACCACCACCGACCGGTAATTCACCGAATGATGGAACGCCGACCGCGCCAGCACCAGCCCGTCTGTCAGCGTCACCGTTACGCACACCGGTATGCCTTGGCTCAGCGTCCGCAACATCCGGCTCGCCGCCGACCCATGCAGATACAGTGTCTCGCCGCTACGCCCAAAATTCGTCGGAATCACGTAAGGCTGCCCGTCCACCACAAATCCCACGTGGCACACAAACGCCTCATCCAAAATTTTGAAAACCGTCTCGCGGTCATACGCCCCGCGCTTCGGCAACCGCTTCACCTGCGTCCGTTCCGTCGGTGTAAAAGTGCTCATATCGTCGGTCCTGATTCCTCTCTTGTAGGGGCAGGACACATCATGCCTTCTTTGCCGTTCGCCACAAGAGCCAATCTGGATCGATGCGGCTCACTCACATTGTCACTCCGAGCGAAGTGAGGAATCTGCTTTTGCCTTTGCTCAGTGCGTTTCCGGCTTGGCCGCCTTGGCCTCCCCGCGCACTACCCGGAAGCCAATGTACTCTGGCGCCGCCGTGCAATTCGCCTTCGCGTCCGCGGGACAATCCGCGCTGCCGCCGATCACTTTGCCTTTGCCGTCGCGCGTCAGCACCCACTCGGCCACGTTCCCGCCCAGATCGTAAATCGGCTCTTCGTCGTCTTTGCCCTGACCATGAAAACTTCCCACTTCTTTCAGCAGCGGCGCGCTGTTAATGGGTGCGCCGGGTGCCGGCCAGCTCATGTCACTCAATTTCTTCGCCGCTTCACGAAGCTTCGCCGCATCCTCCGGGTTCGGCGCATACCCCGCCCAATAATCCAGCGTGTTCTCACCATCGCGCTTTTCGTAGAGGCCCTTCATCTCATCCTCATACGGAACGCGCCACGTCTGGCCTGTAGCCTTGCTGAGACATGTTGCATAGGCTTGCGCATCGTCGAGAATGACTCCGTGAGCGGGTCGGTTCCGGGCTTCCTTAGTTATCCGGATCGAATTGTCAGGCCTCCGCGTAGGAGCGGGATGGTTGCGACCTCTCTCGCGGCAGCTCGTGTCCTGCTCTTCTGTAACCTCGAACCTGCCGACGTCGATGTCGCCACGTTTCACGACTTCGGGAAGCAAAATAGTTCCTCCGTCTCTCACTTTGAACTTCACACCGTAGAAGTTCTCTGATTCCGCGACGTTCTTGCGACGAATCGAGTCCTCCAATGGTGAGCCTTTCTTCACTGCGTCGCTGGCGGTCTTTTCGGTCTTGAAGAAGTATTTGTCGAACCATGCCACTTCTTCCTCCACTTTACGCATCTGGTGCGTAAGTTTGCGCGGGCCGTGAGGCTCTCCGGGAAACACCACAAACTTCACCGGCACTTTGTCGTAGTACTGCAGCGCCCGGAAGTACGACCAGCTCTGCGCCGGTGGCACATTGGTATCCGCAGTGCCATGAAAAATCAGCACCGGCGCCTTGATTTTATCCATCTTGAAAAACGGCGACTTCTTGATGTAGAGACCCGGATCCTCAAACGGCGATTTGCCGAAATAATACGAATCGAACGAATCGCCAAACGCCACGTTGCCCCAGTCGCTGATCCATTCCACGTCGCCCGCACCGACACTGGCTACTTTGTAGCGGTCCGGATAGCTCGTGATCAAACTCGTCGACAAAATCGATCCATTCGACCAGCCAAGCGTCGCGATTTTGTCCGGATCGACCATTCCTTTCGCAATCAGCGAATCCACACCGGCATTGATGTCCGGCGTTTCCAGATCGTAGTATTTTCCGCAACAGATGGATTCCACCCACTTCAGCCCGTAGTTGTTGCTGCCGTGATAGTTCGGCTTCAACAAAAACGCCCCGCGCTGCGTCAGCAAATTATTGGGGTACGCCCAGCTATCTCCCCACGCATCCGCATCGTGACCGCTCGGTCCGCCATGAATCGCCGTAATCAGCGCATACTTTTTCCCCGCTTCATAATTCGTCGGGTAGTAGAGAATTCCTTCTACTTCCTCGTCATTCGATCCCTTCCAGCGAACCACTTCAGTCTTCGCAAACGCTCGATTTTTCACCAATCCTTCGTTCAGCTTGCTCACCTGCACCGACGAGACCAGCTTCGTGCCGTCCAGTTGTGCGCGGTAAATCTGCGGCAGCTTGCTGGCCGTCGTATAAAAATAGACAATTTCCTTCCCGTCTTCCGTCACTTCGAAAAACTGGATGTTCTTCGCGTGCTCGCCTTCGAGCGCCGCGCGTTTCCAGGTCCAGCCCTCTCCCGAGTTGCTGCGCGTGTAGCGCGAAGTCTCAAAGTGCGCTCCCGCCGCGAGCCCCACCACGAATCCGTCTTGCGTCGCCGCCAGGTCCGAACCGATGCCGTTCTCCCAATCGAGCGGTACCTGCACGCTTTTCCCGCTCGCCACGCCGTAAAAATAGAGTAGCTCCACGGTCGCCGTCAGAAATTTCGGATGCGTGGAGTACGGCGCCCACGCGTAAAATCCCGAGCTGTCCGGCAGCCACTCGAATCCGCGCGGATAGACGCGGCCCTCCGCAAAAATCCGCTTCTCTGTCCCATCGCTCAAATTGTGCAGCACGGCAATCGGCGGCGTCTTCTGATCAAACGTGTAGTGCAAACTTTTTTGATGAATCGCCGCCGCGAATTTTCCATCCTTCGACACCGCCCAGTTGCCAATCCAATCCGTGTTCGTGGTCAGCCGCGTGATTTTTTTGTCTTTCACATTTATCTTGAACAGCCGCACCGGCGGTTCGTGTTCCGCATCATCCACGACTTCCGAATCATCTTTCTTCTGTTTTAGTTCCTGCGCGTAGAGCGAAGGATCCTCCTGCGCGCTGAAAATGATGGTGTCTTTGTCGATCCAGTTGACACTTCGCGGCGCGCGCGCGAGTTCGGTGAGCGACCAGGGCTCGCCGCCAAACGGATTGATCAGCCAGAGCTGCACCGGCGCTGTGTCAGGTTTCGCACCATGCCGCGCGCGGTTGCTGGTGAACGCGATCAGCTGGCCGTCGGGGGACCACTGCGGCTGGCCGTTGTTGTCACTCCCCCGCGTCAGCTGAATCTCTTTGTTTTCCGTGAGGCTGGAGAGAATCAGATTGGAGACACGCGCATCTTTCTCCTTATCGCCGGTCGACTTGACCCAAACCAGCCATTTGCCGTCGGGGGAGATGCGCGTCTGCGGCGCCGCCGTTTCGCCGTAAATAATGTCTTCCGGTTTCCACGGATCTTTCTTGTCGCCGGAAGGCGTTTTTTCGTCAGCGCGAGAATAGAGAGGAACTGAAAGAATTACGAAAAACAGAACAGCGAGGAACACGCAGACTGTCAGAGCAGAGCGCCGCATCGAGGGTCCTTGAAGTCTAGATGTTTGAGCGAACGGGAAAGGATAGTCGAATTGACGAGATTTGGGAATGCGGTACGCTGAATGACTCATAGGCAAGAGGTGAAGCACATGCCACCGGCGAAATCGATTTTCACGGCGGAGATTTTTCGGTTCTTTCAGGATTTGAAGAAGCACAACAAGAAAACGTGGATGGATGCGAACCGGGAGCGCTATCAGAAAACCGTGTGCAAACCGTTCCGGCGGTTATTGGAGGAATTGTCGCCGGCGCTGCTGAAGCTGAACGCGAATTTCGACGTGGCGGCGCGCGGAGGAAGGAATTTCTCGCGCATCAATCGCGACATCCGCTTTGCCAAGGATAAAACGCCTTACCGCACGCAGATGTATGTGAAGTTCTGCGTTCCGCTGGCGGGCGAGATGGAAGGCGCCGAATTGTATCTGGGAATTTCGGCGGAAACAGTAACCGCGGGCTTTCGTATTTACGCGGTGCCAAAGCGTAAGCAGTCGCCTATTGCGCTGGTTGCCGAGCCAAAGCTGGCTGCGAATCCGCGCTTGCTGGCTCGGCAAAAGAAACGCCTCGCGAAAAAGTACGACAGTTACTGGTATTCCACTGTGAAAGGCGAATGGACGAAGAACGACGGCTGGCCGAGCTTTGAGGACTGGCCGAAGCTGCAGGCGTGGGTCGTGCGAAAGAAACTCGCAAAGTTCACGGTAACCCGCGGATCGCTGCCCGCCGACGCCGCCAAAATTTTCCGCGAAGTGTATCCGCTACTCGAATTCACCTCTCTCTGAGGTGCGCATGGATTGGGGCCGGTGCCGATTGGAAGGATAATCGCCTCGGTCTAAAAATCCTCCTACGGCAGGCAGGCGCGGTTACATGTTCTAGCCTTGGCCGCGGTGGGCAGCGTCGGCTTCTTGGGCGAGTTCTTCCAGCAGCGCAAAGAATGCCGGCGATTGGCCGGCAAACAGACCCATATCAGTGAGGAATTTGGCGGCGCCCATGGCGACGCCTTTGGTTTCTGTGGGGCGGATCACGGAGCACGGCGGCAGTTTGCGGCTGAGAAATGGGCACGGCTCCGGCATGATGAGGCTGGTCTGAAAATCTTCACCACCGAACGGCGATGAATTCAGATCTGGGAAAGTGACGGAAACTCCCGTGACTGGATCGGTCGCGGTCAACGGGACTGCGTCGCCCGCTAGATCGGACCAGGTTTGGAAATGCATGGTTTCTGTCGGGCCGATGCTGATGAGGATACGCAAAACTTCGGTATGAGTGGCGCGCTGGGCCATGGAAGGATACAGGCTGTTGCCACCCTGTTCGATGGTGGGGAAATGGAAGACGGCGGTGTTCACGATAGCTTGCAGAAAATTCGCGTCGCTGGTGTCGGCATCAGTGCGCGGGATGGCGGTGTGCTGGCCTTTGTTTAAATCGGGCACGGCTTGCGGAAAGACGAACGTGGGGTCGAGATCGGGATTGTGGGTGCTGCTCCGATAGCGCGTGTACCAGCTAGTGTCGAGCGTCAACTTGGTTAAATTGGTCAGCCTCGTCTTTCCGCTGGAGCCGGCGGCCTCGCTGCCTGGAAGCGTGCGGAATGCTTCAAGATCGACGGGAGACGCGCCTTTGGATTCGAGATAG
>DASSYL010000546.1:0-4054 GCA_035703315.1 Candidatus Acidiferrum sp.
GATGGTGTCGAATGCCAGGGAGGACTTGCCGGAGCCGCTGACACCGCTCACCACGGTGATGGCGTTGTGCGGAATCTCCACGCTTACATTTTTTAGGTTGTGGACGCGGGCGCCGCGAATGCGCAGCGTCTCCTGATCCAACTGGCCGGGGGCGGCCTCGGGTAGGGTCTCGTTCTTTGCCAAGGGAGGAAGCTCACACAGCGCGCTCCGCACGCACTGTCTAAACTTCAAATTATACGTCCTTCGTCAACAGCCGGCAAACGCCGCCCATGGTCGTTCCGAGCGAAGCGAGGAAATCTGCTCTTGCTCTGGCCCTGGGCGTCGCCCTTGGGTGTACTCACTCCTGCACCAGCTCAATCTCTCCAATCCCGCCCTGCACATCCAAAGTAATCTTGTGCGGCGTCTTGCCGTACATCCGATTGATGTAATCGCTACCCTCTTTCTCCAAGCCTTCCGCGTTGATCGATCCGATCCCGCCTGCGGCGTGCGCGCGGACGCCAATATCCTTGGGCAAGCGAATCGCGGCCCGCCCTACTCCGCCTTTGATCGTAACGTCCAGGTCCGATTTCCGCGGGCCAGTCAGGTCCAGTTCGACTTCCCCGGCGCCCATGTGCAACTCCAGATCAGTCACGTTCATGTCGCGGAATTTCAAGTTGCCCTGGCCCGCTCCCATATCAATGCGAAACTCCAGCGGAACATCGTTGGTGAAGGTGAGGTCCCAGTTGTTTTCGGTCGTACCAAAATTGATTCTGCTGCCTTTGTCCTGCTCAATTTCCAGTTCGCCTTTGCCGTCGGTCACGTGGTAATTCACGCGCGGGCTGTCCCACTTGCGATTAAAAAGAAAACGCGAATTGAGCAAATGGCCCGAGCCGCCTTCGATGTTGAGTTCTCCGGCGCCCATTTTCAGCTCGGCGCGAACCGATTTTGCGCCTTGCAGTTCGACAACTTCTTCGGTGTGGCTGGAAAAATCGCCGCGATCGTCATCGTTGCCGCTGGAAAATTTGCGGTGCGACTTCTGGTATTGGCCGAGCAGCACCACGATGATCAGAACCGCCGCCACCACGCCAATCGTCGAGCCAAGGGCTAGGCCGGAAGAAGTTTGTCCCGTGCCGCGACTCCGCGAGAAATCCCAAATTTTGCCGAGGCCCACAGCGATGAGAATCAGCGGCCAGTAGGTATGTAGTACGCGGCCGATTTCAAAGCCCGGATGCCAATTGCGAAAAAGAAAAAGCGCGCCCAGTGTGATCAGCAGGATCGGCACTACCAATGAATTTTTGCGCTGCCGATCGTCTCCTGGCGTGGGTTGTGGCATGCGCAAAAACCTCCTGCTCTATCCTGTACTACGCATAAATTCGGAAAATAGTTCAGTTGCCTTGAATTTAGCACGGTTTAGCGGCGGCGGTTAGGCGGGACATGGAAGTTGGTACACTCCTTTTTCTTTGGGCGCGCGCATTCACTTTGGTTCATCGGAGTCGGGCCCGTCGAGTTAGCGCCGGCGGATTTCTTATCCAATAAGGCTTACGTAGGGCGATATGGTTCCGAGCGCCCGCAGCACGCATTTGCTTGTGCATGAGACTTTTCATGATGGCTGTGCGTAGTTCCAAGCAAGGGGGAACGTCCATGAAATCCTCTTTGACCCTGGTTGTGGCCGTGGTGCTGCTACTGAACATCGTCGCCGGGTGTGCCGCGGGACAAAACCCGTCCAAAGACACAGCAAGCGGAGAAGGCGGCGCCGCAGGCTTCTGGCGTGGGCTATGGCACGGCTTTATTGCTCCTTTCGCTTTTGTGGTATCCCTGTTCAAGAACGACGTCGGCGTCTACGAGGTCCATAACAATGGCGCTTGGTACAACTTCGGCTACTTGTTTGGTGCGGCTTGCTTTTTCGGCGGCACCGGTGGTCGTGCGGCCGGGCGGAAGTGCTGAGATCCCTACAAACTTCTCCAACTCAGGGTTTCAGGCCTGACTTTCCAGGCCCTGAAGGAAGAAGTTGCATAGTACAAACTTGTTTCCCTAAGGGTTTGTAGAACCAACCTTGAAACCCGTTGGAAAGAGCTGTGCGAAGTCCCGCATACGGGCCATGAGAAGGCGATTGGACGCATCCGGCGGAGTTTCGCGAACGCGTGTTGAAGTTCTGTGCTGCGGCGCAAGAGTCGCAAGAGTAAGGGCCCGGGTTTCGCCATAGCGCGAGAGATAGCGCACCTGGGCCCCCGACGACTAATCGCCCGGCACTTACGACATCGGGGGCTCCGGTGACCTATGCCTCAATTTGGAGGCTAGCGGCTCGGAGAGGGCGTCCAAAAACTTCCAGCTCCGGGCCGTTGCGATCTTAACTCAAAGTGATTTCCATGAGGTTTCGCCGGCCGCAGGCCTTAAAGGACAGGCAGGATGCCTGTGCCACGTGTGCCACGTGAATACTCTTGCTGGCGGAGGTGCGTTGAACTAGAGTGCGATCAGCAGGAGCGTGGCCTGGGCCCGCCCTGAGCCTCTGCCACGAGCTTGCCAGCGGAGGCGAAGATGAAAGTAGTTCCTCGCGAGCGACCGGATTCCCGGCCAGAAGATGCCCCCCACGTTTGCAATGTGTGCGGCCAGGCGGCGGAAAAAACCATCTGCGACGAGTGCTCGGAGCGGCTTCGCATCGAGGCGCTGAGCAGGAAGAAGCACGAAGAGCAAGGCGACGCGTGGTCGCACTGGGAATAGGCATTCCGACCGCGGAGTAGAGCTGAAGGGTTGGGTATAGAGCCCGGGCTCGGGACGCCAGAAAAACTAAAGCTGCTCGAGGAAGCTCGAACCGTGAGGGATCGCTCCGCCGAAGTTTTCGGCGATGGTTTGGCCCATGTCGGCGAGCGTGGATCGCGTGCCGAGGTTGCGGGAGGATGCGGAGGAAGACCCGCCCTCAAAAGGCGAGGATGGGGCAACCAAAGAGAAAGCGCGGGGTGAGTAGGCGACGATGGGGACATATTCGCGGGAGTGGTCGGTGGTTGGGTAGCGCGGGTCGGGGTCGCAGCCGTGGTCGGCCGTGATGAGGAGGAGGTCGCCGCCCGTGAGGAGCAGGAGAAATGGGCCGAGCTGCGCGTCGAACTCTTCGAGGGATTTGGCAAAACCTTCGACGTCTTTGCGGTGGCCGTAGAGCATGTCGAAGTCGACTAGGTTGCAGAAAGTGAGGCCGGCGGGGCGTTCGCGCACGGCGGCACTGAGTTTGGCCATACCGTCGGAATTGGAAGTGCTGGTGACGTAGTCGGAGACGCCGCGGCCATTGTAGATATCGTGAATTTTGCCAATGCCGAAGACGGGAACACTTTTTTCGGCCAGCACGTCGAGGATCATAGGCTTAGGCGGATCGACGGCGTAGTCATGGCGGCGCGGCGTGCGCGCGTAATGGCCGGGCGCTCCGGTGAACGGACGGGCGATAACGCGGCCGACACGATGCGGTCCCTGCAGAAGTTCGCGGGCAATTTCGCACATTTTGTAAAGTTCGGCGATGGGGATGACGTCTTCGTGCGTGGCGATCTGGAAGACGCTGTCGCCGGATGTGTAGACGATGGGGTGGCCGGTGCGGACGTGCTCTTCGCCGAGTTCCTTGATAATTTCCGTGCCGGAGGCCGGCTTGTTGCCGATGGTTTTGCGGCCGATGCGCGCTTCAAAAGCACTGATGATTTCAGGCGGGAAGCCCTGCTTGTACACAGGAAAAGCCTGGTCGAGCCAGACGCCGGCCATTTCCCAGTGGCCCGTCGTGGTGTCTTTTCCGGGGGAGTGCGTGGCGCCTTTGCCGTAGGCGGCGAGCGGCCGCGCGGCGGGAGCGAGATGCGCGAGTGGGGCGATGTTGGCGAGGCCGAGCGAGATGAGCGTAGGAATTTTCAGGGGGCGAGACTCGGCGATGTGTCCGAGAGTGGAGCGGCCGACGTCGCCGTAGTCGGCGGCGTCCGGGAGAGCGCCGATGCCGACGCTATCAAGGACGATCCAGATCACGCGGCAAAATTTGGCCACGGGTGCGGGCATGAGAGCGAATGTAGCACAACGGCAGCCGAGAGATCAGTGTGGCGCTACATCGAACGCG
>DASSYL010000014.1:0-3570 GCA_035703315.1 Candidatus Acidiferrum sp.
TTTCCTAGGAGAGATTTTAAGGATTTCCGATTTTTATTTTTGCAGAACTTCTCGCGCGGTGCGCAGCAGCGCGCTGCGGCTGAACGGCTTAGCCAGGACGGCCGAGCCTTCGGTCCTGGTTGCTTCCTCGGCTGCGTGCTCGCTGTAACCGGACATGTACAACACGCGCAAATCACCCCGCGCAATACGCATCCTGCGCGCGAGCTCCTGCCCGTTCATTCCCGGCATCACCATGTCCGTGACCAGCAGATCGATCGCGCCGTCGTGCGCTGCAGCCAATTTCAGCGCGGCTTCGCCGCTCGGAGCTTGCAGCACTTTGTAGCCCGCGGATTCCAGGAATTCGCGGGCCACTTCACGCACGTCCTGCTCATCTTCGGTGAGCAGCACTGTTTCCGTTCCGCGCAACACTTGCGTCGGCGTTGACGCGCCAACAATTGCGGCTGCTTCGTCCACACGCGGCAAATAGATCTTGAATGTAGTTCCTTTGCCCAGTTCGCTGTACACCCACACAAAGCCGCCGCTTTGTTTCACCACGCCGTACACAGTGGCCAGCCCGAGCCCGGTGCCTTTGCCTTGTTCCTTGGTGGTGAAGAATGGCTCGAAAATGTGCGCCTGCGTTTCCGCGTCCATGCCTGTGCCGTTGTCGGAAACGGAAAGGAGAACATAGCGTCCCGCCTGCACGATCGGATGCGCTTCGCGGTAGTAGTGATCGAGTTCGATGTTTTGCGTCTCGATGATGAGCTTGCCGCCATTCGGCATCGCGTCGCGCGCGTTCACTGCCAGATTCATAATGATTTGTTCCATCTGGCTGGCATCCGCGCGAATGGTGCCCAAATTGGAGGAAACCCGCACGATCAATTCGATGTCTTCGCCAATCAGGCGCGGCAGCAGCTTGCCCATTTCATCCACGACCGAGTTAAGATTCATGGGCCGCGGCTGAAGGACCTGCATGCGGCTGAACGCGAGCAGCTGGCGAGTAAGCGCCGTCGCGCGGTCGGCGGAGCGATCGATCTGTTCGATTTTGCGCGTGACGTGATCGGCGACGGGAAGCACATCGAGCAGCAGTTCGGTGTGGCCTTTAATGACCATAAGCAAGTTGTTGAAGTCGTGCGCGACGCCGCCGGCGAGCCGGCCGACGGCTTCCATTTTTTGCGCTTGCCGTAATTGCTGTTCGAGGAGCTGGCGCTCGCTGACGTCCTGCGCGACAACCAGACGCACGCTGCGGCCGCCATATTCAAGCTTGTGCGAGACAACGTCCACTTCGAAGCTCTTGCCATCCTTGCGCTTGTGGCGCCAGTGGCCGTGGTGACGGCCTTCCTGTTTCCATTCTTCGACGTGTTTCGCAAACGAAGCCTCGTTGCCATCAGGACGAATATCGCTAAACGTCATACGGCGAAATTCGCTTTCGGAGAATCCGTACTGCGTGGTCGCGGCTTCATTGACTTGAAGAAAGCGCAGCGACTCGACATCGAACACCCACATAGGCAGCGGCGTGTGGGAGAAGAGCAGACGAAACATCGATTCACTTTTGCGGAGAGCTTCTTCGGCACGCACGCGTTCGATGGCAAGAGCGATGTGGCCGCCGACGGAATCGAGAAATTCGAGGTCACGCTGGTCGTAAGCGTTTTCATTCTGGTAATGCTGAACCACCATGACGCCAATCGTGGCGCTGGGAGTTTTCAACGGAACACCGAGCCAAGCGGGCGATGCGGAGCCGACGAGTTCGACTTCGCCTCGCGAAGCGAGGTGGTCAAATTCGGACTGCGGAATCGAGCAAGAGTTGCCGGTGCGAAAAACGTACGCCATGCACGTCCGAGCTACTTTTTGCGGAGGAGGCGGAGGATCGAACTGGTCCACAAAAAAGGGAAAGTGGAACATTTCGGTTTGTGGATCGTAAAGGGCGACGAAACAGTTTTCCGCGTAGACGACTTTTTTCAGCGCGTCATGAATCTGAAATAGAAGCGCGTCGAGATTGGACGTCTCGTTCAGCGCGTGAACGATATTGGAAAGGACGAGGCGCTGCGCTTCCATGCGCTGAATTTCGGTGACGTCTTGGTAGGAGATCAAGATGCCTAGTACGTCGGGATCGGCGATACGATTGGAGGCCACAGCGTCAAACCAGCGGAGCTGGCCGGACTTGGCACGCAGGCTGCAACGGCACGCGACACGGTCATCGTTTCCGGACGTGACGATAGAGGCGAATTTTTGCTGGATGCGGTCGACGTCGGAACCAGCGTGAAGGCAAAGGAACGATTTGCCGATGAGTTCGTGAGGCGCATAGCCGAGAACGCGGGAAAAATTGGCATTTACAAAAAGGAATTCACCGGACGGAGAAACGATGGCGAGGAGCTCTCGCGAGGCGGACAGAAGAGCACGGGCCTGGAACTCCGTACAAGCGGCATCGGGCGCGAGCAGCAAGCTTTTTGACATAAACGAAAGACGACTCACAGACACGATTATGAATTTGTTCTGGCAATAAAACTGTGGAACGGCCGTACTTACTGCCCTGTCGTCTGCTGCGCAAGCCGCACCGCGCTGACGGGGTCAGCTCGAACTGAGAGCAAGGATATAGGCGTCGTGCGCAGTGCGCTACGGCGGAAAATTGCGTTGTAGCGAAATTATGACTGCCCCATTGGACAGTACTTTGGTTTGAATGGCCGACGGGCCGTGCTACGCTCGCGTTACGAAGTCGAACGCAGGCAATTCCGCGGAGACTCTGGCCCCCAACTGCAGGAGGAAGTCGCGATGCACGAAATTTGGAAGGACATGTTTGTGCTGGCTCTGCCATTAGCGGAGAAAATTCTTAGGCCGATCTGCGTGTACGTGTTTTTGATCGTGAGCCTGCGATTGTCCGGCAAGCGAGAACTGGTGCAATTGAATCCGTTCGACTTGGTGGTTCTGCTAACGCTGTCGAATACGGTGCAAAACGCGATCATCGGCGACGACAACACGGTGACCGGCGGAATCATCGGAGCGACGTCCCTATTGGTGGTCAACTACCTGGTAGTGCGATTTCTCTACGGGCATCGTGCACTAGACCAGCTGGTTGAAGGGAGGGCGGACGTGCTGATTGAGAACGGTAAAGTCAGAACGCAGCACCTGAAGAAAGAGCTGATCACGATGGCACAACTGGAAGCAGCGGCACGTAAACAGGGATTTGACTCGCTGAGCGAAGTGCAGCAGTGCGTGCTGGAGCCGGGCGGAACGATTACCTTTCTCGGGAAGAAACCCGGCACCGAGGAATCGCGACACAGCGAATTATTGAAGAAGCTCGATGCCTTGGCCGCTGAGTTAGCGCAGCTGCGCGGGACGGAACCGCCATTGAAGGCGTAAGGTGGTGGCTTGGAAAAGCAAAAACGGCGTCTAGCCGCCGCAATTCAAAGAACACTGCGCAAGCGTAAATCTTAGACGCGGACCAGAAAGCCGGTCAAAGCGCCGACGACGCCGACGACTCCGATGAGGATGCCGGAGAACCAGAAGAATTTTTTGTTGGTCAGCAGCGTGAGCGAGCAGATGATGAGGGCAAATTCGAGTACGCCTTCGCCGGCATCGAAGTGATCGGCGCGCCGC
>DASSYL010000016.1:0-8601 GCA_035703315.1 Candidatus Acidiferrum sp.
GACTGGCGGAGAAAGTGTGATGGTCACCGTGGTTGGACGAGGAAGAATGGTGCCGTCGCGGAGAAAACGGCGGGTGCCGGCGAGAGAAACCGGAACGATGGGAATTCCGGTGGAAACCGCGGTGTGAAACGCGCCGAGCTGAAAGGGGCGCACGCCTTCTTCGGGAACGAAAGTGCCTTCGGGAAAAACGAAAACGGATTCGCCGTCGCGGAGAACGGATTCCATTTCTTCCACGGCTTCACGGCGCGAATTCGAATCGGCGCGAACGAACGAGAGGTGCTTCATCTTGCGCAGAAAAGTGCCGATGAACGGCATGTCGTGGACTTCACTCTTTGCGACGAAGCGATAAGGGACGCCAAGCGCGCTCATGAGCGGAAGAACGTCGAAATAACTGGTGTGATTGGAAGCGTAGATTTTTGCCCCGGACGTGTTCATGTGCTCCTTGCCGACAACGCGAACGCGAATACCGGCGAAGAAGAAAAGGATCTTGAGAGCGGCGGAAGTGTAACGACCGGCGGCGCGGTGGTTTTTGAACAGAAGAACGCCGGCGCATATGGGAACAATCCACAACACGAATAAGACGGCAAAATAAGCGCCGTAAAGAAGTTCAAGGCCGCGCTTCAGTGCGCGAACCGTGTCGCGAAAAATATTCTTGGCAGTTCCGGCGGTACCGAGGCGCGCCATTTGTAGCCATGCTGGCGGCTTCTTCGCGCTAAGAGTTCCCGCGATGTAGAGCTGGCGCGTTTCTTCGCGGCGGAGCTTGCCGCTGGAAGTTTTGGGAATGCTGCCGAGAGGAATGAGTTCGACGCGATCGGGCGGGAGGCCGAGCCCCGCGCTAACTTCGTTTGTGACTGAGGCTGCAATGGCAGAACGGCGTGAAGGATCGAATTCGCGCGTTTCCGCGACGACCACGAGTTTTTCGGTGCCGGTGCCTTCGTCTTTCAGACCAAAAGCGACAATGCAGCCTTTGCGAATGCCATCAGCGCGGCCGGCCAGCTCTTCGACTTCGTGAGGGTAAAGATTGCGGCCGCCCTTAATGATGATGTCCTTGACTCGGCCTGTGACGAAGATTTCGCCGTCGGCGCGATAGGCGCGATCGCCGGAATTGACCCAGGCGAATTCGCCATGATGGGCCTGGCCTTCCGGAAAAAGTGTTTGCGTGGCGACGGGATTGTTGAAGTAGCCGGTGGTAGCCGAAGGACCGCGAAACCAGAGGAATCCTTCGGTGCGATCGGGGACGTTGCGGCCAGAATCGTCGACGATGCGAACTTCGTGGCGCGGGACTGGCATGCCGGAGGAAACGAAGGCGATCGCGGCGGGATCTTCCGTTGCCGGTTCAGCCCGGCCTTGCGCGGTGAAGATTTCGCGATTGACGAGATCCACGCGGGGGCCACGGTTAAGCGGAGGAAACGTGACGGCGAGGGAAGCTTCGGCGAGGCCGTAGACGGGAAGCTGGGCTTCGCGGCGGAACCCATATTTTCGGAAGCGTTGTTCAAAGCGCTCGAGAGTTTCGGGGTTAACGGGTTCGGCTCCATTGAGAGCGGCGCGCATGGAACTGAGGTCGAGGCCTTCGATGTCCTTGTCGGCAATTTTGCGGACGCAAAGTTCGTAAGCGAAATTGGGAGCTGCGGTAATGGTGGCGCGATGTTTGTGAAAAGCCCAGAGCCAGCGTTCGGGACGGGTGAGAAAAGCGAGCGGGGACATTACGGAAAGCGGCGTGCCGAAATGCAGCAAAGTGAGCCACGCCCCGATGAGGCCCATGTCGTGATAAAGAGGCAGCCAGCTGACACCGACATCTTCGGCGCGAAGTTGGAGGGCTTCGCCGATGGAACGGATATTGGCGAGGAGGTTGGCATGCGTGAGCGTAACGCCTTTGGGATCGCCGGTGGATCCGGACGTGTATTGAAGCAACGCAATGTCGGTGCCTTTGCGTGCGCGGGCTCCGGACAAGTGTGCGGGCAGCGCGCCGGGCGAGGGCGGGGGAGCTTTGTCCGCGGCGTCGAGAAGTTTTTCGGCGTCGACGACAGTGTTGAGAGAACGGACGCGAGGCTTGAGCAATTTGGCGACAGCTTCGGCGCGGCGAAAAGTGAGCAGCAGGCAGACGCCGGCGTTGTTGAGGATGGCTGCCTGGCGATCGGCGTATTCTTCGATGCGGTCGGCGCGGAACGGCGGATAGATAGGTACAGGAATCGCGCCGGCGAGCAGAATTCCCGCGTAGGAAACAAAAAACGCGCGCGAGGTGGGCAGCATGAGAGAGACACGTCCGCCCGGCGGAACTCCGCGGCGCGCAAGCTCGGCAGCGCTACGTAGCGCGGCGTTGTAAAGCTCCGCGAAGGTCAGCGTGTGCGTCTTGTCGCTGGAGCCGAAGTCTTCCGTAATGTTCAAGTGGATGCGCTCGGCGTCGTGGACGGCACGGTAGCGAAGAACGTCGATGAGCGTTTGCGCTGCGAAGACACCTTCGTCCGCAGCGTGGCGATGAAGCGTTTGCACTTTGGAGCTGCGCAGTGCGGAGGGGGAGACGTCGGGCGACAAATCCGCCGACGGTGCGGAGAGGACAGCGGCGGTCAGTTCTTCGGGAGTGTTGACTTCGGCGGCGACACGATCGGGAAGGCGCACGCCAAACTCGGATTCGAGGCGGGCCAGCAATTCGATGCGTTCGAGGCTGCCCAAGCCGAGCTCGCGATCGAGATGCGACTTGGGGCCGAGCATGGGCAGAGCGCCTTCGCTGCCGAGTTCGGTGAGAAGCGCGCGAAGAACATCAAGCACGCGCTCGCGCGCGGCCAAGGGCTCGATTTGTGCGCTGGGAGTGGCCACAAGGCTCCGGAAGGCGAATCAGCGAGAGGCTACCACTGAGTCGCGCCAATAGCTACGAACCTGAATCGACTCGGCGCGTCCAAATTACGCCCGAATCAAGCGGATTTGCTCTCGGTTTTCGCTGGCGCATAATTTTTCGGCATCAGCGTTGTGGAAAGGTCCACACCGGAGAGGTCGGCGCCGGTCAAATCGGTTTCGCGGAGGATGGCTACGCCCATATCCGCACCGGTAAATTTAGCGCCCTTGACATTGGCGCTGCGGAAGTTGGTGTTGCGCAGCAAAGCGCGCTGAAAATTGGTGTTGGAGAGGTCACAGCGGAAAAGCTCGATACCGCTGGCCTGGGCTTCTTCGAGATTTGCGCCCGCGAGGCTGGCTTCGGTCAGGTCGGCGTTGCGCAAGTCGGCTTTGCGCAGGTTGGCTCCCGACAAATCAGCGACGGTGAGGCGCGCGCGACGCAGATCGGAGCCTTCGAGATTTGCGCCGCGCAAGATGGCGCCGCTCAGGTTGACGGAGGTAAGGTCCGCACCGCTGAGGTTGGCGCCAGAAAGGTCGGCGCGCACGCCACCATCTTTGCCGGAGAAGAAAAGCTCGTGAGCGGCCAGAATTTCGGCAAGGCGCTGGCCATTGTGTGTAATGCCTTTGCTATTCTTGAGTCCCATGGGTGCAGCGAATTCCTCTTGAAAAGTGTCACTTCATTTTACCGGAAGCGGGTGGAGGAAGAAACCGGATGTGACTTTCGCGCCGCTGCGATTGTGAGCCAGAGAGCGGGGCGCGGGAGTAAGATTGAGGCATGAGCCAGGGATTTGGCGCGACCGTTTGCAAGGCGGCAGCTCGGGCCTTTAGAGTTTGCATGCTGGTCGCCGTGTTGTTAGACGGCGCTTGGCCTGCATTCGCGCAGGATCAGGATGACGAGATCGTAGCGACGCTGGCGGGCGGACGGGTGATCGTCCACGCTACGCGAGAGAACGTCATCTTTATTGCGATTAATGAGCCGATCGAAGAGGCTGGTTCTGTGCCGCCACGCGTGGTTTCACTGGATAGCCATCATGTCGGAGTACTGTTTGGCGCATCGGAGTGGCGCATTCCTGCGGAGCCGAATCCGATCCGGCTGGACAAACAATTGACACGCATCGCGAACCAGGATCCGAAGTATGCTGGAAGCTACGGCAGCGATGCGGAGCCGGATCTGGAAACGATCGGCGTGGCGTTTCTGGAAAAACTGACGCCGCTGGTAGCGCGGCTCCATCACAAACTGGACTTTCCCGCGGATCAACCGCTGTTTGAACTGGTGGTGGTCGGGTTTGGTCCGGCCGACTACGGACCGGAAGTGTGGACGCTGGAGTATCGGATGACGCAGGAGATGGTTTCCTCGCGCGGAGATTTCTGGCAGACGAAGGTGCTGCGTCCCCGATTCGAGCAGATTTACCCTCCGGAGAAGAAAGCACCGAAGAAGCTGGTAGAGACGTGCTACCCGGGCGCATGCAAAGGGCCAACCTTGCAACAGTTGATTGAGGGTAACGAGCCTTCACTCGCGAAGCTGAGTGGCTCCGATCCCAAGTGGGTGAAGGCGGTGGATTTTATCGCCAAGGGGCAGGCGCAGAAGGCGCTGACTCCGGATGCAGCGGCATTTTTGCGCTCCGCGATTCCGCTGATTTACGCGAATCGGCAGTTTGTGATGGGTACGTTTGAGGAACAGCACGGGTTTGAGTGGATCGTGCCGCCCGAAGAGCCAGTAGAGCGGGCGAAGCAGGAAGACAAGAACCGGCCGCCGGAGGCGCCTACACTGCGGCGCAGAGTGGATCCTCCGCGATAGCAGATCGAAGTGTTCTCAGGCAGATTGTGATTTTGCAGTAGGCAGGCGCTCAATCGAATCGCCGCGCACAATCAACCCGCCTTCGACGACCCGGCACAGCATGCCGCGCCTGCCGTACAATTCGCGGCGCAAGCCTGGGCGAATTTTTTCCAACTGATCGCACGGCGTACAAACTACAGCAACTTCAAGCAGCGCGTTGCCAACGCGCAAACGCTCGCCCGGCAGAAGGCCGTTTACGTTGAGGCCGCTGGTAGTGATGTTCTCCCGGATGATTCCTGGTTGAAGCTCCATCGAGTCTAGAGTTTCCTTGTCCACCAGAAGGACCTGGCGTTTGCTAGCCGGACGGGCGTGGGAACATCCGGCGAATCCGAGGTCAGTCACCGCATCGGCGGTGTCGAGCTGCTCCATCGGAAGCCTGCGTTTGCGGGCACGGAAAAGATTGGCGACAGAAGGCACGGGCTAGTCTCCTGCTGAAAAAGCGCGGCCTGCTCCTAGGCCGATGTCGGTGCGATAGTGCATACCCTCAAAACGAATTTGCGAAGTGGCGGCGTAGGCTCTGGCAAGAGCCGTGGCCAGGTCCGGAGCATAGGTGGTGACGCCGAGTACGCGGCCGCCGCTGGTGAGGAAGAGATCGCCCTGCCGGCGTGTTCCCGCATGGAGCACTTTCACACCGCTCTGAGCCGCTAAACCAGTTAGTCCATCGATGATTTTCCCGGTCGCGAATTTCCCCGGATAGCCGACAGAACTGATTACAATGCAAGCACTTGCGCCCGACTTCCATGTCCATTCGCTGGGCTGGAACCGTCGGGCGGCCAAATTTGCAAGCGCTTCCGCAAGATCGAAGTCGGTGCGCGCCAAGATCGCTTGTGTTTCGGGGTCGCCTAACCGGCAATTGAACTCCAATACCTTTGCACCGTCGCTGGTCAGCATCAAGCCAATGTAGAGGAAGCCTTGGTAACGGATGCCGTCGTTGGTAAGGCCGCGCAAAACTGGCGCAACGATTTTTTGTTCGATGTCGGTGCGGAGTTCCGGCGACATTAGGTCGTCGGTAGAATAGGCGCCCATGCCACCGGTGTTGGCACCGTGATTACCGTCGAAAACGCGCTTATGGTCGCGAGTCGGGGGCAAGACAGAGTATTTCTCGCCGTCCGTGACGATGATGAAGGAAAGCTCGTCGCCATCGAGCGCTTCCTCCAGCATGATACGCTTGCCGCCGGCACCGAATTCTTCAATGAGCATGGCGCGGGTGATGAAATCCTTGGCTTCGGCGGCGGACTGGGCAACAAGGACACCTTTGCCAGCGCAGAGACCGTCGGCTTTGACGACGAGCGGAAACGGCAGCTGCAGGAGAGCGGAGTACGCGTCGTCGGCACGCGAAAATTCGCCATACATCTTGGCGGTGGGAATGGAATGGCGAAGCAGAAAATTCTTGGCGAAAATTTTGCTGCCTTCGAGTTGCGCGGCGATTTGCGACGGCCCGACTACGGCAAGGTTGCGTGCGCGGAGAGCGTCGCTTACGCCATTCACCAGCGGCAGCTCGGGTCCGAGAACGGTCAGATCCGGACGGAGTTTTTCCGCGATAGCGACCAGACCTTGCGCGTCGCCCGCTTCGACCGGAAGACAAGTCGCTTCGTCCGCGATGCCGCCGTTTCCCGGCGCGCACCAGATTTTTTCGACGCGCGGGCTATCGCGAAGCTTCCAGACTAACGCATGCTCGCGGCCCCCGCCTCCAATGACCAGGATTTTCATAAATGCGCGAGACTTTCCTCAGGCGAAAAATTGCTATTCGACGATAGACGCGGGCCGGGCAGGTGTCAATCCTGCAACCGAAAGAACGTACACGCACCGGCAGACCACGCGGCTCCGAGAGTTTTAAGGATGTCGGGAAGGAAGAAAGAAACTACGCCTGGCTCAGGGCTCGAATCGGAATGGTCACGCTGGGAGCGGTCGCCGTGTCTGAAGCGGCGAGCATGTGGCAACGGCCGTCAAAGATGCCACCCGGGTCGATAACCAAACAGGGCGCGTGCACTTCGCCGGTCACCACGCCTTTGGGCTGAATTTCCACGCGGCCCTTGGCGAAGATGACGCCGTCATAACGGCCTGCGATAACCACGCGATTGCCCTCGATCTGGCCCTCGACCTTGGCGTTCTCGCCGAGGATCAATGTTTGTTCAGAGATTATGTTGCCTTTAACGTTACCATCGATGCGAAACGTTCCGGTAAGTTGCAGAGTTCCTTCGAGCGTTACTCCCTGATCGATAAAACCGGTCCACTCTTCGCTGCTGCCGCTGGTTGAACTGCCGGGCCACTTCCACGCCATTTTGGATAACCTCACGTCGCAAGGACGAAAGCGACCTTCACACTGTAACCAGGCGTGGGGTCAAGGCAAAGAGTGTTCTGTGAAAAGTTGGAGAGAAGTGTCGAATGCGCGACTGAACGCAAGGACAGTTCCCTGGTTGCTTGCGAAATCTTGTTGCCAACTTACTTCATCAGACGATCGTAAAGACCCATGAGCTGACCGTCGTCGTAGTATTCGAGCACCAACTGGCCGGGGCGAATTTTGGTGCGCTCGCGCAGGAAAATTTTCGTGCCTAGATGCCGCTGAAGCTCCTCGAGCGCCTCGCGGACGTTAGGATCGACCAGGGCCTCAGACTTTTCCTTGTTTCCACGGGCGCGGCGAGAAGCTAGGCGCTCGATCTGGCGAACCGTAAGGCCGCCGCGGGAAGCACGCTGTGCATAGCGCATGCGCAACTGAGGATCGAGCACGGCCAGCAGAGCGCGACCGTGGCCGGCGCTCAACTTCCCTTCTTCGATCCAATCCTGAATCGTTGGTTCGAGTTTGAGCAGGCGGATGGCGTTCGCGACTGTGGCGCGGTCCTTGCCAGTGCGCTCGGCAACGGATTCCTGCGTCAGCTGAAATTCGTCCATTAGGCGCTCAAACGCGCGAGCAGCTTCCATGGCATTCAAATCCTCACGCTGGATGTTCTCGACCAACGTCATTTCCAGAGCCAGCTCATCGGCAACCTGGCGAACGATAACCGCTACTTTGCGCAGTCCGGCGCGTTGTGCGGCGCGCCAGCGGCGCTCACCGGCGATCAGCTGGTAGCGATTTCCCACTGGCCGGACAACGATTGGCTGAATAATGCCGCTGGCCTGGATGGACCGCGCAAGCTCTTCCAGCGCCTCTTCGCGAAAACGAGTGCGTGGCTGGTAAGGACTCGGTTCGACCAGGTCGATATCGACTTCCTGCGGGCCGAAACTCATTGCTTCACGTGCAGGCGCAACGGCAGCGCCACTGCCCGTGGAAACGGCCGCCGGCTGCTGAATTTCCGGTGTCGGTTGCGCTGGCTCAGGCTCCCGAATGAGCGCTCCGAGCCCCCGTCCCAAGGCGTTTCTCGGCATTGGCAATTACCTCCTGGGCGAGCTGCGTATAGCCCTCTGCCCCCTTGCTGTGTAGGTCATAGAAAATAATAGGTTTGCCGAAGCTTGGCGCTTCGGCTAAGCGGACATTGCGCGGAATTACGCTTTGGAAAACTTGCGTCCCGAAGAAACTACGCAGATCGGTTGCTACCTGCCGCGAGAGCGTTGTGCGCTCGTCGTACATCGTCAAGAGGATGCCTTCGATCTCGAGGCTCGGATTGAGGGTACGCCGAATCCGCATCAAAGTGTCCAGCAATTCGGATACTCCCTCAAGCGCCAGATATTCACATTGAATTGGGACAAGCACCGAATTCGCCGTGACGAGCGCATTCAGCGTCAAAAGATCGAGAGCCGGAGGGCAATCCAGCACGACGAATTTGTATTGCGGCAGAAGCGGCTCGAGAAAACCTTGCAGGCGATATTCGCGATTTTCTGAAGTAACCAGTTCAACGGCAGCACCAGCGAGGTTTTTGTCGGCGGGGACGACATCGAGCGAGTCCACTTGCGACTTTTGGATAATTCGGTCAGCGGGCTCATTCAAGATGAGCGCATGA
>DASSYL010000033.1:0-19457 GCA_035703315.1 Candidatus Acidiferrum sp.
CAGGAGATCAAGTACACAGCGACGGCGGGAACGATCTTGCTGAAGCTGGAAGACGGAACGCCGAAGGCGAGCGTCTTCTACATCGCCTACACGAAAGACGACGTGAGCGATACGGCGAAGCGGCCAGTGACCTTTACGTTCAACGGAGGGCCGGGTTCGGCTTCGATCTGGCTGCACCTGGGCGCGTTTGGGCCGCGGCGCGTGGAGATGGGCGATGCCGGTGCCCTGCTGCCGCCGCCTTACAAACTGGTGGACAACGAGTATTCGCTGCTGGATGTAACAGACCTGGTTTTTATTGATCCGGTTTCGACGGGTTACAGCCGCGCGGTGCCGGGCGAAACACCGAATCAATTTCACGGGATCCAGCAGGACATCGAGTCGGTGGGCGATTTCATTCGTTTGTATGCGACGCGCAACAAACGGTGGACTTCGCCTAAATTCCTGGCGGGGGAAAGTTACGGAACGACGCGAGCGGCGGGACTTTCCGGATACTTGCAGCAGCGTTATGGGATGTATCTGAACGGAATCATCCTGATTTCGTCGATCCTGAATTTTCAGACGGCCGCGTTCGATACCGGCAATGACTTGCCGTACATACTGTATTTGCCGACGTATACGGCGATCGCGTGGTATCACCGGAAATTGCCGGCGGATTTGCAGAGCGGCGGCCTCGAGAAGGCGGTGGATGAGTCGCGGAATTTTGCGGCGCACGAGTATACCGATGCGTTGACGAGCGGCGACAATTTGCCGGTAGCGCGACGCACGGAAATCGCTCAGAAGCTTTCGCGGCTGACCGGGCTTCCGGCGGATTATTTGCTGCGCAGCAACTTGAGGATTGAGATTCAACGATTTGATAAGGAACTGCTGCGCGACCAGCGTCGCACAGTGGGCCGGCTGGATGGGCGGTTCACCGGCATCGACGAGGACGCGGCGGGTTCGCGTCCGGATTACGATCCAAGTTTGGCGGCGATCGTGGGGCCGTACACCGCTGCGTTCCATGACTACGTGCGCGGCGATCTGAAATTCGAGAGCGATCTTTTTTATGAATATTTGACGGGTCGAGTGCGGCCTTGGAGTTACGAGCCGTATGAAAACCGCTATGTTAACGTGGCGGAGACTTTGCGCAGCGCGATGACACAGAATTCCTTTTTGCACGTGTTTGTGGGCAAGGGCTATTACGATCTGGCGACACCGTTTTTCGCGGCGGAATATACGTTCGACCATTTGAGCCTGGATGATTCGTTGCGACCGCATCTGTCTGGCGGGTATTACGAAGCGGGACACATGATGTACGTACACCTGCCGTCGCTCGCGAAATTGAAAAAAGACCTCGCGCAGTTCATGCAAGCAAGCATGGCGGCGCCGAGCGGTGCAGCGAAGTGAAGCGGGTGGGCGCGATCGCGATCTGGGCGGTGATTGCGATTGGCGGCGCGTTGGCGCTGGGGAAAATCGCGCTGTACCGCGGTGAAGCGATCAATGCGACGTGGTTTGTGATTGCGTCGGTTTGCTGTTTTCTCGTTGCCTACCGGTTGTACTCGGCATTTATTTCGGCGAAGTTGCTGGCGCTGGACAACACGCGCGCGACGCCAGCGGAGCGTCTCGATGATGGGCGCGATTTTGTGCCGACGAACAAGTGGGTGCTGTTCGGGCACCACTTCGCGGCGATTGCCGGGCCGGGGCCGCTGGTGGGGCCAACGCTGGCGGCGCAATTCGGCTATTTGCCGGGAACGTTGTGGCTGATCGCAGGCTCGGCGTTCGCGGGATGCGTACAGGACTTCATCATTTTGTTTTGCTCGATCCGGCGCGACGGAAAAACGCTGGGCGAAATGGCACGCGATGAAGTGAGCAAGCGTGGCGGGTTCATCGCGCAGATCGCAGTACTGGCAATCATGATTATTTTGCTGGGCGTGGTGGCGCTGGTGATTGTCAACGCGCTGAAATCATCACCGTGGGCGACGTTCACGCTGGCGATGACGATACCGATTGCGCTGCTGCTGGGCGTGTATTTGCGGTATTTGCGGCCGGGGCGTGTGCTGGAAGCTTCGCTGATCGGCGTGGCGCTGGTGTTGTTCGTAGTGGTGGCGGGGCAGTGGGTTGCGGATTCTCCCGCATGGGCGCACGTGTTTACGCTGAGTGGCGTGGCACTGGCGTTCGCAATCATGGCGTACGGATTTGCGGCTTCGGCCTTGCCGGTGTGGCTGTTGCTGGCGCCCCGGGATTACTTGAGCGCATTCATCAAGGCTGGCGCGATTTTTTCGCTGGCAGCGGGAATTCTGATTGTGCGGCCGGACGTCCACATGCCGGCGCTGACGAAATTCGTGGACGGCACCGGACCGGTTTTCGCGGGAAAGATTTTTCCGTTTTGCTTCATCACCATCGCGTGCGGTGCGATCAGCGGATTCCATTCGCTGATTTCGAGCGGCACGACGCCGAAGATGATCGAGCGGGAAGGACACGCGCGTTTTATTGGGTACGGCGCAATGCTGCTGGAGTCGTTCGTTGGCGTGATGGCCATGGTGGCGGCGTGCGCGATGCAGCCGGGCGTGTATTTTGCGATTAATTCGCCGCCGGCGATTGTCGGCGCTGCCGGAGATGCAGCTACGGCGACCATTTCGAGCTGGGGATATCCGGTGGACACGGCCACCATGGCGAATCTGGCGCATGCGGTGGGCGAGCAGACACTGTTCAACCGCACCGGCGGAGCGCCATCGCTGGCGGTCGGCATGGCGCAAATTTTTTCGCACACCATTGGCGGCGAGCGGCTGCTGAGCATTTGGTATCACTTCGCGATTATGTTTGAAGCATTGTTTATTTTGACGGTGCTGGATGCGGGCACGCGCGTGGGCCGATTTATGGTGCAGGAGTTGGCAGGGCGAGTATGGAAGCCGCTGGGGCGAACGGGATGGATGCCGGGAATTTTGTTTTCGAGCGCGCTGATAGTGGGGGCTTGGGGCTATTTCTTGTATCAGGGTGTGATTGATCCGCTGGGCGGAATCAATTCGCTGTGGCCGCTATTTGGGATTGCCAATCAATTGCTGGCGGCCGTGGCGCTCGTAGTGGCGACGACGATCCTGATGAAGATGGGCAAGCTGCGCTGGATTTGGGTGACGCTGATTCCGACCGCGTGGCTGGTGACGATTACGATGACGGCTAGTTGGCAGAAGATTTTCGATCCTTCGCCGCGCATGGGATTTCTGGCGGCGGCGAACGCGATGGCGGGGCAGCTTACCGCTGGAAAAATCCCGGCCGCGAAAATCGTGGAAACGCAGCGGCTGATTTTCAATCAGCGGCTGGATGCCGTGGTGACGGTCGTACTCGCCGGAATGATTCTGGTGCTGCTGGTGGAGGCGCTGATCCAGTGGCGCGCGATTTTAAGCAAGAGGAAGACGGCGGTGCTGCACGAGTCTCCCTATGTGGCGACGCGCTGGGCGGCCGGAGGGGAGGGCGACTGATGAAACGGCCTGAAGCAAGTTTGCTAAAGCGATTGCGCAGAGTTGCCGCCCGGGTGTGGCTGGGAATTCGCGAATGGTGCGGGGATGCAGCCTATGAACGCTACGTGAAATCACAAAGGCGAAGGGGTTGCGCCGGGACCGTGTTGACACGCGAAGAGTTCTACCTGGAACAACTGCAGAAACGCTATTCGCGCGTAAGCCGTTGTTGTTAGCGATTTTTTGACATATCGTTTCTTGCTTTGACCGAGGGGCGGGCATAGAATCGCGTTCGCCCAGACGATTTCCGGAAAATTTTGGACTCCAACGTTCGACGGAGGCGGAGCCATGGCGATTAACGAACAGAAACTTCACGAGCTGCTGGGAAAGGGAGTTACCGATTTTGGCGCGACTTTTCATGCCGCGTTGATTTCCATCGGCGACAGGCTGGGCTTGTACAAGAGACTGGCGGCGGGCGGCGCGCAGACGCCGGGCGAGTTGGCGAAACGTACGGGCACGACGGAACGCTATGTGCGCGAGTGGTTGTGCAGCCAGGCCGCCGGCGGATACGTGACGTACGATGCGGCGAGCGGAAAATTTTCGCTGACCGAAGAGCAGGCGTTCGCGTTGGCCGACGACAACAGTCCAGCGTTTTTGCCGGGAGCGTTTCAAGTGGCGCTAGGTGCGATTCAAGCGAAAGATGGACTGGAGGAACGCTTTAAGACCGGGAAGGGGATGGGGTGGCACGAGCACCACCACAATGTTTTCGTCGGAACCGAGCGATTTTTTCGGCCGGGCTACGCGGCAAATTTGATTGCGGCGTGGATTCCTTCGCTCGAGGGAGTGGATGCGAAGCTGAAAGCGGGAGCTAAGGTTGCGGACGTTGGCTGCGGGCTGGGCGCTTCGACGATTTTGATGGCGAAGAACTATCCAAAGTCGGAGTTCGTGGGATTCGACTATCACGACAAGTCCATCGAAACCGCGAAGGAGCGTGCAAAGGATGCGGGCGTTGGCGATCGCATCAGATTCGAACTGGCGATGGCGAAAAATTATCCGGGCAAGGACTACGACTTTGTGACATTTTTCGATTGCCTGCATGACATGGGCGACCCGGCAGGCGCATCGGCGCACGTGTACAGCACATTAAAAAAGGACGGCACGTGGATGATTGTGGAGCCCATGGCGGGCGACAAGATTGAGGACAATCTGAATCCGATCGGGCGCGCATTTTATGGTGCGTCCACACTGCTTTGCACGCCGGCATCGTTGTCGCAGGAAGTTGGACTAGCGCTCGGAGCGCAGGCCGGAGAGAAGCGGTTGAAGGAAGTCGTGACGTCAGGCGGGTTTACGCGATTCCGGCGTGCGACGCAAACACCTTTCAACCTGGTTTTTGAAGCGCGCCCGTAGGGTTTCCGGAACGGTTTCAGAGCGCTTCTTCGTCGTCTTCGGAATTTGTTTTGAGGATGGTGACTTTGTGCTGGACTTTGAGTCCCTGCGAGCGGACGCCAGCCAGGATGTCACGGCGGATTTCAACAGGTAGCGTTTCCGGGGCGAAAACGCCTGAATCTTCGCGCGGAAAAAACTTCACAAACTGTGCGGCGACGTGTGCAGTGGCAAAAGCCACCGGCGTAGTGAAGAGGCCACGGCCGCGAATCGTGTAGAGGGACGGAAACAGGACGTCGCTGCGCATCAGTACGTGGACGTCTTCCTTCGGGCCGCGTTGTACCCCGCGCACTAAGACTGCAGCGGCAAAACGCGCATTTTGCAGAACGCCGCGGCGAATCAGCCGGGCGATGGCCCGCGGCGAAGAAGTTTCCGGGAAGCGGGACTTTTGCAGGCCGCGCGATTTCGAGAGCTTGCCTTGCTTGTGCCAGCGGCGCAGGCGATCAATTTCGTTGCCGCCGATTTTGGCGTCGAGATCGCGCATGGGAATGAAGCGAGGCAGCGTGGCGACTTCATCTTGCGCGGCGAGCACTACACGCGCCGGGCCGACCGGATCGATAAAGCGAAACTTCTCGATTTCAGAAAAGCGCCTGGCCAGTTTGAATTTTCCTCCGCGATAGATGCGGGGATGAGAAACCGCTTCGTCGAAGGAGACTTCCGGGGACCATTGCGAGATGGGATCTTCGCTTTCGGAGCTTTCGTAGAGGCGAATCTGCGCGGAGAGCACTCCATCGCAGAGGTCAGCGGCGCGTTTAACAAGCAAGTTGGTAAGGCCGGGAGCAGCGCCCGCATTGATTACCGCAGCGCGATTCTTGGACTCGAATTGTTTCGCATAGCGAAATTGCTCGGCGTGGAACGGGTTGCGGGTCAGGTGCGAGCTAAGGTCCAGGTAGTGGGAACGCAACCTAAGCGCGGCGCGCATCACAATTTCGTTGAAAACGGAAGCGGAGGCGTTGATCAGAAGCTGGCAGCCCCTGGCGGCGCGCACGATGCCGCGCAGGTTGCGTGCGTTCACTTGGGCGATGGCGATCGGCGTCTTCTTGCCAAGAAAACGGCGCGCGCGGTCGGGGTCGCGATCGCCACACCAGACGTGGTGGCCTTGCCGGTCAAGCAGTTGTGCCAGAAGAGAGCCTGTCGCCCCGGCTCCCAAAATAAAGATACGCATGGCGTCGGGAAACTGTACCACAACCGCCGTTTTCGGCTTGCTCGGCGGCGGTTCTTCTGGACTTCTTGGCGGAACTACACCGGATTGCGAACTGCTCCGCCGTAGGCGTAGACTTAAAGAATGCTCCGACCGGGGCGGCCTAACGGGAGAAAACCCAGGGCTGTTCTGGCGAAGTCCTGAATCTTAGGGCTGAGGGTTTGGGTGGAAACGCCTGAGCCTCCCGTTTTTTGCCGGCCGCGATTTGCGCGGCTTGGTTGGAAAGGAGCGCATCGCCGAAAATGTGTGGTTTTTCGGCTTGCGCCCGATTCCAATTAACGGATCGGGTTTTTTTGTTTCTGGCTGAGCGTGTTTTTTTGAAGATATGAGCCTGCACGACCAATTCGGCCGACAGATCACCGACCTGAGAATTTCGGTGACCGATCGGTGCAATTTCCGGTGCTTTTACTGTCGGTCGGCCGATCCGGAAAACTACCAGGAGCACGACCAGATCCTTTCATGGAGTGAATTCGAGCGTTTGGGGCGCGTATTCCACGATCTTGGAATCCGCAAGGTGCGGGTAACGGGCGGGGAACCGCTGGTGCGAGAGGGGGTCGAGAGCTTCATCGCCAAGCTGGCGGAGACCGGTTTTGCAGACTTGTCCATGACCACGAACGGGCATCTTCTTTCCCAACGTTGCGAAAAGCTCTTAGCTGCGGGCTTGAAACGCATCAACATTAGTCTCGACTCGCTAGATCCAGTAAAGTTTGAAAAGATCACCCGGACAAAAACATTTGCGTCTGTGATGGCGGGAATTGATGCGGCGCAAAAGTCGCGCCTGGCGCCCGCGAAAATAAACGCGGTTCTCGTGCGCGGCTTCAACGACGACGAAGTGGAATCGTTCGCCGGGTTCGCGCGCGAACGCGGCGTCGTCATGCGCTTCATCGAATTCATGCCGCTGGATGCGGACCGGCACTGGTCGCGCGACGTGGTGGTGCCTGCTGCCGAAATCCACGCTCGGATTCATGCACGTTGGCCGCTGGTGCAGATCGCTCACGAAGCGAGCGAAACGGCGCGCAAATACCGCTTCGCAGACGGCGCACCCGGCGAAATCGGATTGATTGCGCCAGTCACGCAGCCGTTTTGCGGGCACTGCTCGCGCATTCGGCTGACCGCTGACGGCAAGCTGCGCACGTGTCTTTTTAGCAAGGAAGACCATGACTTGCGCAGCCTGCTGCGAGAAAATGCCAGTGATAAAGACTTGGCCATTTACATTCGGTCCGTGGTGACCGAAAAGGAAAAGGGCCATCGCATAAACGAACCGGATTTTGTGCCGCCTTCGCGAACCATGGTTTTTATCGGCGGCTAGAAAATGACCAAAATCGGGCGCAGTTCATCTAACTAGCAGAAGCCAGGACAACTCTCTCCAAACGAACATGGGCAAACTTTCCTCCATCTCTAGCGGCACCGCACTTATCGGAATCGAGCAGCCGGAGACTTTGCGCGCGCCCGAAATCGAAAAGGGCGTCGGCTGCGATTTCGACAATTACCTGCTGGTGCCAGACAACACTCTGGACGAACGGATTGCTGCCGCCAAAGCCAAGCTCGGCAAAGATGTGGTGATTCTAGGGCATCACTACCAGCGCGATGAGGTGGTGAAATTTGCGGATTACCGTGGTGACTCGTTGAAGCTTTCGCAGCAAGCCGCCGAAGCCGAGGCGGACTACATTGTTTTTTGCGGCGTGCACTTTATGGCGGAGAGCGCGGACATTCTGCGTCGCGGCAATCAGATTGTGGTCCTGCCGGACTTGAACGCGGGCTGTTCGATGGCGGACATGGCCGACATCGGCCAGGTGGAAGCCTGCTGGGCCGAGCTTTCCGGCGTAACCGATACGTCGAAGATCATTCCCGTCACGTATATGAACTCAACTGCCGCAATCAAATCGTTTACCGGCGAACATGGCGGATCGATTTGCACCAGCTCCAATGCCGCGGCGGTGATGAAGTGGTCGTTTGCGCGCGGCGAAAAAGTTCTGTTTCTTCCGGACGAGCACCTGGGCCGCAACACTGGCTTTCGCATGGGCATTCCACTCGACGAGATGATCGTGTGGGATCCATACGAAGAACTTGGCGGCAACACGCCGGAAGCCATTCACAAAGCGAAAGTGATTTTGTGGAAGGGCTACTGCTCCGTGCATCAACGCTTTACGCCTGAGCATGTGGCGAAGGTTCGCCGCGAACATCCGGGAATCCGCGTAATTGCGCACCCGGAATGCCGCTTTGAAGTGGCACAGGCCTCCGACGAAATTGGATCGACGGAAGGCATTATTCGCGCCGTGAAAGCTTCGCCGCCGGGAACGAAATGGGCGGTCGGCACAGAAATTCACCTGGTGAACCGCCTTTCCAAAGAGCTGAAGGACCACCAGGTGATTTCTCTCGATTCCAGCGTGTGTGTTTGCACCACGATGTTCCGCATTACACCGACGCACCTGCTCTGGGCTCTGGAAAATCTGGCCGAAGGCCGCATAGTGAACCAGATTTCGGTCGATGAACGCACGCGAAAATACGCACGGACAGCACTCGACCGCATGCTTGCTTTGCGATAGCATCACTGCGAGCTTGCTGAACGCTTGCGAGTGTTGATTACGCGACCCGTCCCCACCCGAGTTACAAAGGGAAACCATGGCTGACGAAGACGACGAGCTGCCGCAAGACGAAATTCCCGACGAGCCGCAAAGGTTATTCACACTTACCGAAGCGGAGCGTGCGCGCCGCGAAGTTGAACCGTTCTTGGTGGAAGCCATGGAATGCCGCAAAAAGCTTTCTGGGCTCGACAACGATCTTTCCGCGGTGGCCGCGCGCATCATGATGATGGGCGGCGTGGTGGTTCCTTACGAAAGCCTGGCGCGGCTGCGGCACGAGCATACCAAGCTGGCGGAAAACCTGAAAAGTTCGCTGGACCGCATCCTGGAGACCGGCTGCATCATCAAAGACCTGGACGTGGGCTTGCTCGATTTTCCGTCCATCATTGACAACGAAGAGGTCTACCTCTGCTGGAAGCTCGGCGAGGATCGCATCCGCTACTATCACCGGCAGGATGAGGGCTTTTCGGGACGGAAGCCGCTGGACCCTCGAGACCCTGGCTCAAGCGACACCGTTCAATAATTGCCCATCCGTTGGCGCAACAATAATCCTGATACCGAATTGAGAACGGATCCCTGACCGCACACCAATGACCGAACGCCAAGCGAACCGTCTGCAAAATTCCGCCAGCCCGTATCTGCGCTCCGCGGCGCATCAGCCGATCGACTGGCATGAATGGAACGAGGAAGCTTTCGCGCACGCCAAGGGTCAAGACAAACCGATCCTGCTGGACATCGGCGCCGTGTGGTGCCACTGGTGCCATGTGATTGACCGCGAGAGCTACGAAAATCAGACCATCGCCAAGATCATCAACGAGCACTTTGTTGCCATCAAGGTGGACCGCGACGAGCGCCCTGACGTGGATTCGCGCTATCAGTCGGCCATCAGTACCATTTCCGGCCAGGGTGGCTGGCCGCTGACCGGCTTTCTTCTGCCCGATGGAAGACCATTTTTTGGCGGAACGTATTTTCCGCCGGAAGACCAATTCGGCCGGCCGGGCTTTCGCCGCGTGCTCCTGGCAGTAGCGGAGTCGTACAAAAACAAGCGCACCGAACTGGAGCGTGCCGCGGGTTCGCTCGCCGACGCCGTGGCGGCCGCGGAAACCTTCACCGGCGCACATGCGGCCTTCGACGCCGGCGTGGTGGAATCGCAGATCAAGTCGCTGACGCAGCTTTTCGACATGCGTAACGGCGGTTTCGGCCGCGCGCCAAAATTTCCACATTGCTCTGCAATTGATCTGATTCTCGAGGAATATCAGCGCACTGCCGGTCAACCCGCAGGCAAGGGCGACGGTCCGGAAAGCGGCAAGCACCTGCTCGCGATGGCCGAAGTGTCGCTCGGAAAAATGGCGCTCGGCGGCGTCTACGATCAACTGGCCGGCGGATTCCACCGCTATTCGGTGGACGAGAAGTGGCTTGTTCCCCACTTCGAGAAAATGTCCTACGACAATTCGGAACTGCTGAAAAACTATCTGCATGGCTGGCAGGTCACAGAGAGTCCGCTACTGCGACAAACTGCCGAAGGCATCATCGCCTGGGTCAACGAAGTTCTGTCCGACCAGCACGAAGGCGGATTTTACGGGAGCCAGGATGCTGACTATTCGCTCGATGACGACGGTGATTACTTCACTTGGACCCTCGACGAGCTGCGCGGCACCTTGTTGCAGGACGAAGCGCACGTGATGGAGCTTTATTACGATGTCGAAGCGAATGGCGAGATGCACCACAATCCGGCGAAGAATGTCCTGTGGGTAGCCCGCGAGCCGCACGAAATCGCTTCCCAACTGGGAATTGACGAATCCGTGGTCCGGCAGACCATCGCACGCGCCAAACAGAAAATGCTGGCCGCACGGTTGCCGCGGCCGACTCCATATATTGACAAAACCATGTATGCAAGCTGGAACGCCATGTTTGTATCGGCGTATCTCGAAGCTGCCCGGATCCTTCCCGATGCGCTGGGTCTCGGTTGCCGCACGTTTGCCTTGAAAACGCTGGATCGCGTGCTCCGCGAAGCCTGGAGCGAGGAGCGCGGATTCTTGCATCGCATCGGTGATGGCGCCGCGCTGCACGGCTCTCTCGAAGACCAGGTATTCGGTGTCCTAGCGCTGCTCGATGCCTATGAAACTACTCTCGAAGAGCGTTATTTCAACACCGCTCGCCGCACCATGGATATTGCTATCGAAGAGTATGGCGACACCGAACGCGGCGGATTCTTCGATCGCTCCTCCGATGCGCCGCCAATGGGCGGACTCGATGTGCGGCGCAAGCCATTTCAGGATTCGCCGACTCCGGGCGGCAATTCCGTCGCGGCGATCGCGCTCACGCGGCTCTATGCGTTCACCAGCGACAGGAAATACCAGGAGTGGGCGGAGAAGACGCTGGAGGCTTTTGCCGGAATCGCGCCCCAATACGGAATGTTTGCTGCCACCTATGGGCTGGCTGCAACTCTCTATGCGCACCACCCTAGCCAGATCGTAATCACGGGCCAGGCGAACGATCCGGCCGCAGGAGCGCTGGAAGCAGCCGCAAACTCGATCTTTCGTTTTGGAAAGGCCGTCCTGCGAATACTGCCCGGCGTTGTGCCGGCGTCGTTGCCCCTTGCCCTGCGCGAGACCCTGCCGCACTTGCCCAAAGACGAGCCGAAAGCGCTAGTCTGTTCCGGCAACACCTGCTTCCCGCCGACCTCCGATCCCGATCAGCTCAAATCCCTTTTACTCGGAAAAGGATTCGCGTCCGCGGCGGCGGGTCCAGGCCTCACTTCTCTCGGATCAGATATTCCGTAAACGAGAAGGCCTTATCGTCTTCGCTACTCTCCAGCGCAAACTTCTGCAGGTCCTGCGTCGAAGCTGACAAAACAACTCCGTCCGGAGTTTCAAGATGCGAGAGTCTTAACCGTCCGGCTTTGCTTTCTTTGTCCACCCACCTCGCTATCCAAAAAATCGATTCGGAGAGAATTGGCGGTCTTCTGCATTCTGCCAATCATGTGGCTTCGAATATAGTGAAAGACGAGGTCGTGAAGCTCTAGAGATTCCGTATTTTGCGGTGTGGTGAAATCGATAAATGCGTATTTTCCCAGCCTTACGAGCCGCGCTTCGAGAAACATCCCCTTGGAAGCCTTTGCTGATGCCACGCCCCGAACAATGTAGCTACCCTCCTGCTTGTCGCCGGAAAATATGGCGTACCCTCATCCGGCCCCAGCTTTTCTGGAGACTCAGCAGGGCGCCATGCACCAAGCAGCGTTTCGTCAAAGAAACGTGTCATCTTTCGTGTAAAGCGGAAAGAGCGAGTCGGCGGGGGCGCAACCGACCAGCGACATTACAGTAACGAGAATCACCACAAAGAGCCGTGGGCCTTGATTAATCATGGATATCGTCTCCCAAAAGTAAAGCCGGATGAAGGCTCCGACATCGTCCTTCATCCGGCTTATCTTTGTCTATTTTAAGTGCGCTGTCCTATTTCTTCGGCCGCGATTCCGGTGGCACCATTCCGTTTGCGCGGTAATACACGACGAGCTGGCCGTAATGTTCGCCGGAATGCTCCATCAGACCGTACGCTAATTCATCCACGCGATACAGCCGCTTCCCGCCTGCATCAACCGCGGTGGCCATGCCGGCATCGCCCTTGCTCTTGATTACGTCGGCGCCGTCTTGCACGCACTTTTTCACGAACGCAACAACCTGCGCCTTCGTTTTCAGCTCATCGCGCTTTGGATCATCGCCGTAACGCGGCTTCTGCCCCTGCACGGGATCAGTGAAGAAGTACATGGAGCCCGCCGCGTGCAGCAAATTCGCCACAAACGTCCGCGAATCCGGATTCGGTTTGTAGTCGTATTTGTCCTCAGGCAGATCTTCCGCGATGGCGATCAGCTTCCTGCCGATGTCGTTCCATTGCTCCAGCACGGCGCCAGACGCGCTCGCCGCCGGTTTGGGCGGCTCCTTTTTGGCGTCGGTTTGAGCGACCACCGGCATCGCCGCCAAAAACGCGGCAAGGCAGACTGCGGCAACATAGGCAACACGCTTCATACACTCCCCCTCTTTCCCTTTAAGGCAGGGAACTCCTGTGAGCCACCTACAGACCAACGCCCACTTCGACGGACAGCCACAATGGATGTAAGCCCCGGCGGGGCGGGTTTTACAAGCTTTCACAACTTTTCACAACTGTTTACAACCGGGTGCCCGGCAACCGCGCCAGCCCATCTTACTGACTGTAGGCACTTCCCGCACGTACAAAGTTCTGCGCCCAGCCGAACATGGTAGTCTGAATGGAGTGGCTCCGGAGGCAAGTTTGAACTGGTCCTGGCTCACGCTGCGGGTTGCCATCGCGGCAACCTTCATGCTGTTCCTGTTCCTCTCGCAAAGGTTTTGGTATCGCTCGCTGTGGCGTTGGAGCGCCAAATGGGGCAGCCGTGTTTTGCGAATCGCCGCGCGCCTGGTTTATCTCGCCGGCCTTTTGCTGATCATCGTCAGCCTGGCGGATTCCATCCGCAATGGCCACGGCCGTTTGCTTCCGCGCGGCACATTTCTGAACGTTCTCGCCGGACTGTGGTTCTTTAGCGCACTGTTCGCCTATCTGGCGGTAAAAGTTGTTCACGGACTCGACCGCATCTGGCGCTTTGCGCGGCCTGCAGCAAAAACGGCCGGCCCTTCGCATGCGAACCTGGATTTGCCTCCCGATCCCGGCCGCCGCTATTTCTTCAAAACAGCAACTGCTGCCGCGGGCGCAGCTCCCTTCCTCGGCGCTGTGTACGGCTTCGCCTCCGAGCGTTTGAACTATCAGGTTCACCGCGTCGAAATACCCGTCTCCAACCTGCCCGCCGCGCTTGATGGATTCAAGATTGCCCAACTTAGCGACATTCACTTGAGCAGCTACATGCCGCGCGCGCAGGTTCGCCGCGCTGTTGAAATGGCCAACGAACTCGGCGGCGATCTCGCTGTCGTTACCGGCGACTTCATCACCGGCGCGGACGATCCTTTGGAAGACTGTGTCGAGGAAATTCGCCGCCTGTCGTCGCCGCTCGGCGTCTACGCCTGCAACGGCAATCACGAAATTTACGCCGACGCCGAAGACCGCGCGCAATGGCTCTTCGCCCAAGCCGGAATGAAGCTGCTCCGCCAGGAAAACACCGTGCTGAATTATCGCGGCGCGCAATTTAACATCATAGGAGTTGACTACCAGCGCGAACGCTCTCCCGGCGGCCGCCGCGTCACTCTGCTTTCCGGCGCGCAGCATCTGGTCCGCAAAAACATGCCGAACATTTTGCTTTCGCACAATCCAAATTCCTTTAATCGTGCGGCCGAATTGGGTGTCGAACTCTCTCTCGCCGGCCACACGCACGGCGGCCAAGTGCAGGTGGAAATTCTTGATCATCGTTTGAGCCCTGCACGCTTCATTACTGACTACATCGCCGGACTCTATATGCGCCCGCTCTTTACTCCGGCGAAGACCATTGCTTCGCAAAAATTTCTGCACGCCTCCACATTGCAGGGTCCGCATGCCGCGATCTACGTGAACCGCGGTCTCGGCACGGTTGGCGCACCGGTACGACTCGGCGTTCCGCCGGAAATTTCTCTCCTCGTTTTGCGCAGCGCCTGAGACAGGAGGCCGAGCCTCAGTCAAACTTGGTTGCCATGGTCATTCTTGTAATGGGCACAACCGGAGCTGGCAAGACCACGGTGGGAAAGCTGATCGCCCATCGCCTCCGTTGGACTTTCCTCGACGCCGACGATTTTCATCCGCCAGCCAACATCGAAAAAATGAAGCACGGTATCCCACTGACCGATGCGGACCGCGCACCCTGGCTCGCCAACATTCATTCGCGCCTGCTGCAACTCTCCGAACAAGGGAGGAACGCTGTGCTTGCTTGCTCGGCGCTAAAGCAAACCTATCGCGACACACTTTCCGCAGGCCTCGACTTCCGCACCGTCTATCTGCGCGGAACCTACGAAGAAATGCGCAAACACATTCTTGCGCGCCGTGGCCATTTCGCCGGCGAATCTATTCTCGCCGGCCAGTTCGCCGACCTAGAAGAGCCAACCGACGCGCTAACTCTCGACGTCGCCGGCACGCCAGATGAAATTGCGAAGCAAGCCATCGAAAAATTGCACCTCTGACTTCCGCGCCGCAGGCATCCGGCGCTCCGCAACTTCCGTCAAACTTTGGTGTTAAACAAATGCAGCACCTTCGCCTCGCGAGGTCTGGACCCTTGCCGGCCTAAGGGAACCCCATGTCTAACGAGGTTTTTCTCAGTCTTATCAAAAATTTGCGAAAACATTTTGTCCGCACCCCAGTCTGGCTCGCGCTGACCGCCGCACTCGCGGTTCTGAGCCTACTCAGCTCCACGCAAACAAACGCGCAAGACCCGCAACCGCAGGATCAATCCGCTCCTCCACCGGCACAGTCGCAACCACCCGACGCGCAATCCGCGCCATCGCAAGACGGTGCCGATTCGCGCCCGGTCACTTCGCGTGACACGTTTCCCCAGGATCAAGATCCCAACGCCAACGTAGCTCCCGTGCCCGCTCCGCGTCGCTCTTTGCATGATCGTCCGCCGGCCGCGGCGGCAACGCAAGACGTGACCGCTCCGGCAAACTTGACCATCCCCGCCGGCACCGTAATCTTCGCGCGCCTTGCCGAGCCGCTCTCGAGCGACCACAATCACGCCGGTGACACCTTTACCGCCACTCTCGACAAGCCCGTCATTGTGGACGGCTGGATCGTCGCGCGCCGCGGCGAAACCATCATCGGAAACGTCACCACCGCGCAAAAAGCCGGCCGCATCAAAGGCGTTTCGCAGCTCGGAATCGAGCTCACCGACCTTACCGTCGTCGACGGCCAGCAGTTGCCCATCCTTACAGAGTTGTGGAAAGGTTCCGCCGGCACTTCGCATGGCACGGATGCCGCCGGCGTCGCCACCACGACCGGAGTCGGCACCATCATCGGCGCCGCTGCCGATGGCGGAGCTGGGGCAGGCATTGGCGCTGGCGCAGGAGCCGCCGCCGGACTCGCCCTGGTGCTCCTCACTCGCGGCAAGCCCACTGTACTTGGGCCGGAAGCGCTGCTCAGTTTCCGCCTCAAGCAACCTCTTACAATCTCAACCGCCCGCAGCCAGCAAGCATTCTTGCCGGTCGGCCCGAACGACTACTCCTCACCGTCGCTTCGCCGCCGCGGTGACGCCTACATGGCCTATCCGCCACCCTACTACGCGGCCTGCGGCCCCTACGCGTGCGCGCCTTACTACGGTTATGGTTATTGGCCGGCGTTTGGTTTTGCTTACTACGGCCGATACGGCTACCGCGGCGGATTCTACCGCGGAGGTTTCTATCGTGGTTTTCACCGCTAAGAAAGATCGCTAACTCACAGCGACTGGGCCGAGCCTGTCCACGGACGCGCTTGGCCCAGATACTTCACCAGAAAAACTTCGTTTCCTTTTTCGTTGTAGAGCATTTCGTCTACCAGGTGCCGCGCCAACAGTACTCCATATCCTCCGGGCCTCATGCCTTGCTGCTCGCGCAGCGTCGCATGCCGGAGCGGATCGCCCGGCGGATTGGCTAGCGCAGAATGTTTCAGCTCCTGCAACGAAAACCCCTTGCCCGGATCCTTGATCCGGCACGTCACCATCTTTCGCGTCCGCACGTAGGAAATTTCCACGTACTCCTCTGGGTTGAAGTGCCCGCCGTGCTCCATGGCGTTCAGCAGCACTTCGCGAAACGCCACTCCCGCATCCCGTCCTTCCTGGTCCGGCAAGTCCGAAATTTCTCGCATGAACTGCAGCAGCCGGTCCGCTGCATTCGGGTCGCAGCGCACTTGCAGGTTCACCCAGTCCGGCGTTGCCGATACCACTTCGATTCCGTCGTCCCAGCACGGACAGTTAATCGCAATGTCCACGATATGCTCGAAGGACTCCATCGCGAACGGCTTAGCGAAATAGCTGAATGCCCGCTCCCGCATCGAGTCCAACACGTCCTGCGGCGTGCTCTCATCCGTGACGATGATCATGCGCGTGTGCGGACGCACCCGCCGCATCTTGCGCAGCAGCTCCACGTCCTCCGCTCCGGAGGTGTGCCCCGCTGTTACGATTAGCCCGAATTGCCGCAACTTCACTTGCTGCAGCGCGTCCTCCACGCCTGCGGCCAGCACGATTTCCCAGCCCTGCGGCTCCAGTATCTTGCGCAGCGCCTGCTCAATCTCCTCGTCCCCTTCCACAAGCAAGGCCAGCTGGTCGGTCTCCGGTTCCTGAGTCGCCATGAAAACTCCCCGCAGCACGAATCAGAAATCTTACCTTCCCGCCGCTCCTTCGAGAAGAACGGGCTCTCCGTCCGACGGTTGCCTTCTCTAGCCGCTCCGGCCGGGCAACCCGCGGCGCCGAATATTGAATCTTTTCCTTTGCGGTTGGCTTCCCGCGCTGTTGAACGATGAAGTAAGCAGATGCTAACGTAGGATTGCTTGCCTTCTAACCAAGCCCATGCGCCCTCATGCTCCGACCCGCTCTCTCCTCGTCGCAATCCCGTTCCTGCTTGCTGTTCCCCGCCCCACGGAGTCGCAAACCAACGCCGAACGTTTCGAGCTTCGCGGAAAAGTGGTCAACACAGTCTCCGGCGAGCCTGTCGCGAGAGCCTTGGTGCAGATCCCCGGACAGCCGGCTCGTTTCAGCGATACCGACGGCGCTTTCTCTTTTGCCGACTTGCCTTCCGGCCGCACCGATCTTTCCGCAATCAAGCCCGGCTTTTTCAACGAACGGCAGCTAGGTGCCTGGATCGTCCCCGATACTTCGGTCGAAGTCCCTTCTAGTGCCACAGTCCTTGTCAAGCTCATACCCGAAGGTGTCATCTACGGCGAGGTCAAAAATGCCGAAGGTCAGCCTATGGAGGGCGTCACGGTTCGCGCACTGCGCTGGCTCATGGTGGACGGCAGAAGGCAATTGGTGACGCAAAAAAACGCGGTATCGGACGACGAAGGGAATTTCCGTCTGGCCGAACTGGTCCCGGGCAAGTTTTACCTTACCTTGCTTCCCGGCAACCAGGCCGGAAATATGCAACTCGCACCGTGGCGAAAACGAAAGCAAGTGGGAGAAGGATACGGAATGCAGTTTTATCCGGGCGTGGCGGATGTTTCGTCCGCATCCGCCCTCCGGGTTCGCGCCGGTGCGCAAATTCACGTAATCCACAATTTCGTTCGTCAGCGGCTATTCCAGGTTTCGGGAACTGTCCAAGGGGCCGCACCCGGCCGGGTTTTCTTTCTGGAGCTCCTGGACGCCTCGGGCGAACCGGTGCAAGTTCACAGCCGCATCGATCAAAAAACTGGCGACTTTCAGATTTCGGGCATTCCCGCGGGAAACTATCTGCTGATGGTCAACCTGCTTCGCCAGCGAAGCGGTAGCCCCGATATTGATCCGCCGCAAAACGCCATGCAAGCGGTCCACGTCGCCGGCGACCTTTCCGGCGTCGCCGTGACTCCGGGCTCCGGTATTTCCGTCGCTGTGCAGCTTCGCGATGAATCTTCGGGAAATGCTAGCGAGCCTCGCCCGGTGCTGATTCGCATGGTACATAAGGATTTCGCGCAGAATGTTGCAAATATCACGATCCCGCTGCCTCCTGGAGACAGCAGACCCGCGAACAGACTTGAAAATCTTTCCCCCGGTACGTACACCGTCGAAGCGCAACCTCTTTCTCCGCTAGCCTACGTCGCCGAATTGCGCTGCGGCAGCCTGGATCTGTTGAGAGACGACCTGGTTCTTGGCCCGGGCTCAGCCCCGCCTCCCATTGTGGTCACGCTGCGCAACGATGTTGCGCAATTGACCGTCGGCTTGAAGCAAAAAAGGCGGCCAGCTGCGATTCTCGTCTATTCCAGTGAGTATCCGCGCCGCTCTGTGCTTATGCCGTTTTCGCCCCTCTCACCAACCGTTTCATTTCCGAGCTTGCCTCCCGGGCCTTACCAGGTGCTCGCTCTGGCCGATGTCGGCGATTTGGAATATCGCAATCCCGTGGCCATGGAAAAATATCTGGCTCATGCCGCTTCGCTTACTCTCGAGCCGCACGACCATACCACTGTGTCCGTCGATGTTCTCGATTCTTTGGAGCAGCTGGAGTGACTTTGTTGACCCTTCTCGTTGCTGTCTTCCTCACAGTCCACGGCGGCATTGCCGCGCAATCCATCGACTCCACCTACGCGATTGCCGGGACGGTTGTCGACGCCGTCAATGGGAATCCGATTCCCCGCGCAGAACTGTTGCTTGAAATCAAGAATGACGAGATTGCTGTCGCCGCCGACGGGAGCGGTCGATTTCGTTTCGAGAACCTGGAACCAGGGAAATACCGCCTTTATGCTGGCGCACCAGGTTACGTGCGCCAGGGCCTTAACCAGCACGGCTCATTTTTTACGGGCATTGTGGTCGGCAACGGCCTCGACTCCGAACACCTGACGTTTCGTCTTCATCCGCAAGCGGTAATTTACGGCAGAGTGACCGACGAGAATGGCGAAGCGGTTCGCGACGCCGCAGTGCGACTTTTTTCAGTGCCAAAAACTTCCGCCGAACGCCCTTCCTTTCAGGAACAGGTGCAAACGAATGACCTTGGCGACTTCCGCGTCGCCCATCTGCTCGCGGGAAGATACTGCGTCGTTGTGGAAACCCGGCCGTGGTACGCACAAACTGCCTTTTCCCATCTCCCCGATTCGGTTTCCGGCAACACCGGCTCCACGGTTGTCGCTGGTCGCGGTTTTTCTCACATCCCTGGCGCGAAACCAGACCCAGCTCTGGACGTCGTCTATCCCGTCACTTTCTATCCCGGCGTCACCAACGAACGCTCG
>DASSYL010000076.1:0-2437 GCA_035703315.1 Candidatus Acidiferrum sp.
CGATCCGGCACAAATGCAGGCCACCGGCCACCCTCGTCCGCCGGGATCGAGACCGCTGACATCGGTGCCTCCCGCTCAACCAAATCCCCACATGGACTCCCGGCCCCGCAGATCGCCACCAACCCCCGTGCCGGGCATTGCATCGTCAACGTCGCCAAGTAACGCCAATCAGCTCCTGCGAACTGCGTGGGAAGCGTTACGCCATTACAAGAGCGGCGAGACGGACCGTCGCGCGGTCACTGGCGCGCGTGCTGCGACTTTGCGAGCGATTACGGCGTGCAAAGAAGCCGGGTTGGACACCGAAGCTTTGGAGCGGGAATTTCGAAGCGTCGACTATTTTGCAACCAGATTTTGGAATGATCGGACCAGGCAATTAGCCGCTTTAAGACGTGCTGCCGGGGAGCATCTGTTCGCTTTCGTTAAGGCGAAAAACCGACAGCGCGAATTTGCCAATTGGAACCTAAGGCTGGACAATCTAGAAGCCCAAGCCCGTGGGGCATTGCGCGACTACGAGCGCGGCGTCCTGGGTTTTGCTGACGGAAACGCGGAAAAACCAGGGCACGTCGAAGATCTCCAAACGTTCAAGAACAAATTTTCGCAATTTGCACCGAAACCGCTCGACGTTGTGGAGGCTCCTTCCAATTGGAGTGGCCAGGCCAGGGACTTGGCTCGTTTAAGAAGTGCTGCCGGGAAGCATGTGTTCGCTTTCGCTAAGGCGAAAGACCAACAGCCTCCTCCCGATTTGACGCTAACGCTGAACGAGCTAGAAGCGCGAGCCCGTGAGGCATTGCGCGACTACGAGCGCGGCGTCCTGGGTTTTGCTGACGGAAACGCGGAAAAACCAGGGCACGTCGAAGATATCCAAACGTTCAAGAACAAATTTTCGCAATTTGCACAGAAACCGCTCGACGTTGTGGACGCTCCTCTCTCCGACCGAGAACCACGATCACAACGTCGAGACGTGGCCGCTGATGCCCTAGCTCGAGCGATGGCAAGGAGGGATGTCGAAGCTGTGTTAGGAGCCGCTCGCGACTACATCGAATATGTGATCAACGAAACAGGCTACACTCAATCCCAAAAGGACTATTTAAGGAGTAATTACCTGTCCCTGCCACCTATGCGACCCGGTGATTGCCTCAGGGCAACGCGTCGGTCAGTGGGCAACCTCATCAAGGAAATGGAAAGAAGGGGACTGAGCCACTTCTTCTTTGCGGATCTTTCGAATATCGATTCTGCCCTGAGGGTGGCAGAAGGATGGCTACGCTAACAGGCCCGGTGTTAACCCGCACGTGATCGCAAGGCCGTTTCGATTTGCCCTGAGCGGACCTATATTACCTGCAGCATTTGCAGGAGATCCCCAGCATGTTCGGCTTCAAGAAAGTTGCCATGCCCAAGCCAGGCGAGGCGCTGCCGGGCCGCGCCAGCCCGATCCGCACCGCCGCCACCCATTTCATCAATCACCATCTGCTGAAGGGCCCATACCCCGAGGGCGCCGAGAAGGCGATGTTCGGACTGGGCTGCTTCTGGGGTGCCGAGCGCAAGTTCTGGGAATTGGGCGACGGTATTTATGTCACCGCCGCCGGGTATGCCGGCGGAATGACGCCCAACCCCACTTACGAGGAAGTCTGCTCAGGGCGCACCGGCCACAACGAAGTGGTGCTGGTGGTTTATGACCCGAAGAAGATCTCCTATAAGACGCTGCTGAAAACCTTCTGGGAAAGCCACGACCCCACGCAAGGGATGCGCCAAGGCAACGACGTCGGCACGCAATATCGCTCGGGCATCTACACCTTCAATGCCGCGCAGAAGCAGGCGGCCGAGGCCTCGAAGGCGATGTACGAGCAGGAGCTGAAGAAGAAGCGCTACGGCGCGATCACGACCGAGATCGTCGATGCACCCGAGTTCTATTTCGCCGAGGACTATCACCAGCAGTATCTGGCCAAGAATCCTTTCGGCTATTGCGGGCTCGGCGGCACTGGCGTCTCTTGCCCCATCGGCACTGGAGCAAAGTTGACGCAATCCGCGACGGCTTGAGCTGGGTTTCGTTGGGATAGAACTCAGAAGCAGTCATGGCCGGGCTTGTCCCGGCCATCCACGTCTTAATTCGGCAATGTCGTAAAGACGTAGATGCCCGGCACAAGGCCGGGCATGACGTGGAAAGGAATGCGCCAAATTACTTCATATTCTTTGCGAGAAATTCCTGCGTGCGCTTCCACGCCAGGTCGGTGGCCTCCTTGCGGAAGCTTGGACGATCGTCGTTTGAAAAAGCGTGCGGCGCATCCGGGTAGACGTAGATCTCGGCCTGCGGCTGCTTCTTCTTGATCGTCTCCACCACGTCCAGCGGGATGCTTTCATCTTTATCGCCGAAGTGCATTTGAACGGGGCATTTCGGCTTTTCGTCGGCGAATTTTCCGATGACGCCGCCGTAGTAGCACAC
>DASSYL010000161.1:0-6678 GCA_035703315.1 Candidatus Acidiferrum sp.
GAGATTGAGTTTCGCGAGCGCGTAACCGGGCTGCGCCTGCAACGCTGTTTCGAATTGTTTCTGTGCTTCTCCGAAGCGCTGCTGGCCCATATAGGCAACGCCGATACTGTTGAGGCGAGCCGCTTCTGAGCTGGCCGCGTCGGGATCCGCCGCCGCTGCGGCGACGATGCGATGCGAGTTTCTGGCGGCGAAAACTCCAGCCAACGGGAGGATCGCGGCGGGCAGGAGGATGGCGAGTACAAACCGATAGGCATGACGAACGGGCATTCGCATGAGTTAGAGATTATCCTGTCCCGGGCAGAAATCGGAAGCATTCCCAAGGAAACCATGGCGGAACTTCACTATGCGTCGCTGACGACGCTCGCACAGAAAATCCGGGACAAAGAGATTACGCCACAGGAAGTGACTCAGCATTATTTGCAGAGGATTGAAAAGCTGCAGCCGAAACTGAATGCGTTTGCCTACGTGGAAACAGAAGCAGCGATGCGGGATGCGCACCGAGCGGGAGAAGCGCTGCTGCGCGGTCGCGAAATTGGACCGCTGCATGGAGCGCCGTTGACGGTGAAAAGTTGCGTCGATGTGGCAGGATGGCCTTGCGCAGCAGGATCTCTGTTGCGGAAAGGGTATCGGCCGAGTGGAGATGCAGTTCTGGTTGAGAGATTACGTGCCGCTGGCGCCGTGTTGCTTGGCAATACCACAACGCCGGAATTCTTGATGGCGTATGAAACGGACAATCGAGTGACGGGAAGGACGAGCAATCCGTGGAATACGGAGTTTTCTTCGGGCGGGTCGAGCGGTGGAGAAGCCGCGGCCATTGCAAGCGGATGCACGGCGGGAGGAGTTGGAAGCGACGGTGGCGGATCAATTCGCGTCCCGGCGCACTTTTGCGGAATTTGCGGATTGAAGCCGACGCCGGGCCGGATTCCGTCGAGCGGACATTACCCCGCCAGCGTGAGCGCATTTGGCTGGCTAGGTGTTGTGGGGCCGATGGCGCGCACGGTGGCCGATCTAAAAATCTTGTTTGAGGTCTTGTGCGGACCGGATGAGGGCGACGCAACGAGCGTACCCGCGCGAGGAAAAGGCGCCGGGCTAAAGCCCGGCACTTCAAAAAGCAACGGCGAAAAGATGCGGATTGGGATTTTGGAGGGAGATGCGCTGGCGCGGGTCACGCCCGAGACGCAGATGGCGGTGCGGCAGACGGCGCAACTGCTCGCGTACTCGGGATTTGAGTTGGAACCGTTCCGGCTGCGCAATCTTGAGCGCGTGCTGGAGTTATGGTGGTTTTTCTTTGGCACGGTAATCGGCGAACTTTTTCAGGGAGAGATTCGTGGGCGGGAGGAGTTGTTGAGTCCCGTTTTTCGGGATTATCTGGAAGCGGCGTGGCCGGCGGGCTCAAAGCCGATGTCGATGCTGCAATTTGTTGGGATATGCGCGGCGCGGGATCGCGAGCGGGAACGTCTTTTGGAAACGATGCGCGAGGTGCCGATTTTGCTTTCGCCAGTATGCGCAGCACCGGCATTTCGGCATGGCGAGGGAGGGTACATGGGCGGAGTGCGATATCGCGAATCAATGCGGCATTCGCAATGGCTGAACCTAGCGGGATTCCCAGGTGTCACGGTGCCGATGGCCAGGTCGGCGGAGGGATTGCCGATTGGCGTGCAGATCATTGGACGGCCGTTTGAGGATGAGTTGGTGTTGGATATAGCGGAGCGGTTGGAAGAGGCGCGTGGACCGTGGAGCGGGCCAACTCTGTAACCAGCGCCGCAAACGAATGGCTGTGATTAACGATCATCATGGAAAGCGGTCGTTTCTCGGTAACTAGGGCTGCTCGGCGAGTTCGGGGTTGGGCACGAGGCGCTCTTTCATTTTTTCCTGTTCCTGGGTCATGGCGGATGCGAAAAGCTTTTTTGCTTCCGCCAGTTCCGCTTGCCCCTCTTCCTTGCGTCCCAGCCGGATGAGCAGCTGGCCGCGCACCGTGCGGACATTATGATTTTTCGGTGCATATTTTTCGGCGGCGTCGAGGTGCATGAGAGCCTCTTTATCTTGACCCTGGCGAACGAGAATGCGGGCGACTTCCAAGTGCGATTGCGATTGGCGAGCGTCACGGGCGAGCGCGGCGCGAAATTGTTCGAGGGCTTCCTGCTCCTTGCCCTGCTGCAAAAGCAATCTAGCGAGCTGCTCGTAGCTGTAGGGCAGGTCGGGTTCGATGGCAATGTCCTTCCTGAATTCTTCCGCGGCGGCTTCATGATTGCCTAAATGTTCGTAAGCCAAGCCGAGATTGAAATGCAAAAAAGGAAGATTCGGATCGCCGGCGGCAGCTTTTTTTAGTTCGGCAAGCGCTTTTTCGTCGTCGCTGTGGCCGAGCAGGGCCTTGCCCATCAACAAGTGAAACTGCGGCGTGTCTCCGCCGATTTGGACCAGGCGGTGGGTCGCTTTCTGGTCCAGATCGTTGTCTCCGGCATAGAACGCGGAGATTCCGAGGACATAGAGGTAGACAAACTGATCGGACATTTTGGTCCAGAGCGGTTCGAGAGTCTTGGCGGCCTGGGCATGATCGCCGACAAAGGAGTAGCTGAGGCCGAGAAGATAGCGAGCCTGCACGGAGTCTGGCTGTTCACGCAGGAAGGAAGAAAAAGGCTCGATCGCATCAGGGTAGTTGCCGCGTTTGTATTCGACGAGGCCGATGTTCAGGCGAACTCCGGCCATTTTGGGATCGAGATTCTCGGCTTTGTGAAGTTCGCCAAGAGCTTGTTCCCAGTCTTTGCGGCGCATGGCAACGACGCCGAGATTGGCGCGAGCGGCGGCGGAGCGCGGATCGAGTTTCAAGACTTGGTGGAAAGCAGACTCAGCCGAATCGAGGTCGCCATTCGCGAGCGCTTGCTGGCCCCTTTGAAAGATTGCCGCGGGGTCGGCGTGCTGATTTGTGGACTGCGTTGATTTTGCAGGGGAAACGGGTGCGAGCGCGAAAAGGAGAGCGCCGCCGATCAGGATACGGATAAGGCTCAGACTGGGGTCAAACGGCAAGAAGCCTCACTTTGCTTGCAAAATGATCGTAACGGATTTTTGACGCGGGCGAAGCCTGCAAATGACAGGAAGATGCGCCGTGAACGTTTCCGCGTTGCAGGGAAGTAAAATGAACCGTAATTGGGACTTGACATTAACGTGAAAGTGCAATATTAACTCGTTTTAATAGCCAGTTTTGAGGTGCAGTGGCCGGTGCGTGCTGGTCGAGAGCCAGGGGTGGCGTAGTGGGGTGGAACCAATCGAGTGGGCGGCGTCGGGCCGCTTTCCCATCTCCACAGCGTGATCCTGCGGTAAGTCCGAAAAATCGAAATCAGCTTGGAGGTAAATTGTGACGACCTCGTGGTTCTTGTCTTTTTGGTCCTCTACTCAAAATTTGGCAGCAAAGGTTTCCGTGGCGGCTCTAGCACTGCTCGTCGTGCCCATACTGGCACTGGCACAGGATACGGGATATATAGGCGGCACCGTGACCGACAAGTCCGGCGCGGCGATAGCGGGTGCGGAGGTGAGTCTGAAGAACACGGCAGGCAGCCTAACGCGCAGCACGACGACAAATAGTGACGGAGCCTATGTAATTCCGGGACTCTCTGGCGACACGTATGACCTGAGCGTGACGGCAAAAGGGTTTCAGAAATTTACGGCGCAACGGATCGTGCTAAACGTCGCGGAAAAACAGCGCGTCGATGTCCAGCTAACGGTCGGGACGATCACCGAGGAAGTGGTGGTCACAGGAGAGAGCATCGCTCAAGTAGAAACGAGCTCATCTGAAATCGGAACAACGATTTCCGGCAAACAGGTGAACAACCTGGAACTAAATGGGCGGAATTTCACCCAGCTGGTGACGTTGACGCCCGGCGTGGTGAACCAGACGGGCAGTGACGAAGGAACCGTCGGTGTTTACGGCAACGTCAGCTACAGCATGAACGGCGGCCGGGTCGAGTACAACAACTGGGAATTGGACGGCGGCGACAACATGGACAACGGGTCCAATTCCACGTTGAACGTGTATCCGAATCTCGAGGCCATCGCCGAGTTCAAGGTGCTCACCTCCAACTATGGAGCCCAGTACGGGCGCAACGGCTCCGGGACCGTAGAAGTGGAAACGAAATCGGGTACGCAGTCTTTCCACGGAAGCGCTTTTGAATACCTGCGCAATGACATGTTCAATGCCCGGCCCTGGGAATCCGGCAACGATCCGGCGCATCCCAATCCGCCGTACAAGAAGCATGACTTTGGGTACACAGTAGGCGGGCCAGTATATATTCCCGGTCACTACAACTCTGACAAAAAAAAGACTTTCTTCTTTTGGTCGCAGGAATGGCGGCGGGAAAAGAACCCCTCAGCGATTTCGCCACAGAACGTGCCGAGTGTTGCCGAGCGGAGCGGGAACTTCAGTGACCTGTGCTCGCCGACTCCAGGTACGATTGACACGACGAACTTTCCCGATTGCCCGGTGAATCCGGCGACGGGCCAGCGTTTTCTGGGTGACACGATTACGCCGACGGCGACCGGGACTGCGTTGCTCGCGCTCATCCCTGAGCCCAATACCACGGCAGGCGGCTTTCCGGCGGTTAGCTCAATCGTGTCGACGCCGACCACCTGGCGCGAAGAATTGATTCGGGTGGATCACAACATCACAGACAACTACCGGCTGACGTTCCGCTACATTCACGATTCGTGGAGCACGGTGGTGCCAAACCCGCTATGGGGCAACGGGAATTCGAATTTTCAAAATATTCAAACCAATTTCGTAGGGCCGGGCACGAGCTTTGTCGCGCGGCTCAACGCCAACATTTCGCCGACGCTGCTAAACGAATTTGTTGCGAGCTATACAGGCGACCATATTTTCCTGACGGCGCTCAACAATCCGGAGCTGCCAGCCGGCTTCGCAATGGGTTCGCTTTTCCCGACGCAAAATCCGCTTTTTGGCAACAAGTTGCCATCCATCGAACTTGACGGGAATCCCGCCTATGGATCGAGCCTAGCCCAAGACACAGGCTACTTCCCATGGAACAACGCTAATCCGACATATACGTATCGCGACAACCTGACGAAGATCATGGGAACCCACACCCTGCAGATGGGGGCGTACCTGGCGTTTGCGCAGAAGAACGAGGACAACTCGCCGAACGTACAAGGAATTCTGACGTTTGATCCGACCTCAACGTTCTCGACCGGCAATTCTTTCGCCGACATGCTGCTCGGAAACATTTCCAGCTACAAACAGTGGAACCAGATAACGAAGTTTTATAACCGGTACAAAATCGTCGAGCCTTATATCCAGGACGACTGGCGCGTGAACAAGAAGCTGACGCTGAACCTGGGCTTACGGTTGAGCTTCTTTGGAACCTATCGTGAGCGGTACCAGAATGCTTACAACCTTGATTACACACAATTCAACCCGGCGAACGCGCCACAATTCGATACGGCTGCAGGAGATGGCAGGTTCTTGCAGGGAATTGGAAATCCGTTGAACGGCTTTGTGCAGTGCGGCGGCAAGGGGGGAACGGCAGTTCTGCCAGGCTTCGGCACGGTACCAATTGGCGGAAATCAAAACGACGGATGTCTGCAAGGACATCTTTTCAATCCTGCGCCGCGCATCGGGTTTGCATGGGACCCGTTCGGAAACGGCAAGATGGCGATTCGCGGCGGTTATGGGATCTTTTTCGAGCACACAAACGGTAATGAAGGGAATACAGAGTCACTCGAAAACCAGCCTCCCGCGATCCTGACGGCAACTCAATCGAACATTAACGGCTACGGCGCTGTCGGAGGTTCCGGTTCGGACATTCCGTTTTTCCCCTTGACAGTGGTTTCAATACCGAACGAAGCGATCTGGCCATACGTTCAACAGTGGAACCTGAGCGTGCAAAGGGAACTGCCCGGGCACTTTGTACTGTCAACAGCCTATGTGGGAAGCAAGGGCACACACCTGACCTTGTTGACGAACGGCAATCAGATATTCCCGACGTCAAGGTCGGAAAACCCGTTTGCGTCCAGCCAGCCGATCACTCAGGCAGATTGCGATGCACTGCCCGGGGGCACAATCGCCAACGGCACACCGCTGACCTCACAAGCGGCCGTAAACCTGGGCGTTGCTTGCGGAAACAATGCTGACTTGTCCCGCACCGCGTTTCCCGGCTATAGCGACATCACCCAGCTACGCAATCAGGCCAATTCGATCTACCATGCTCTGCAGGTTGGCTTGAACCGAACGGTAGGCTCGCTGACGTTAGGCGCAGCGTACACCTACAGTCACTCGATTGACGATTCTTCCGACCGGTCGGATACGAACTTCGTCAATTCCTATGACATTGCCGCCAACCGGGGCAACTCCGGCTTCGACCTGCGCCATAACTTCTCTATCAGCTACGTGTATGCGCTGCCCTTCTTCAAGGGAAGCGGGCTGGCCCACAAGCTGCTGGGCGGATGGCAGGTGTCCGGCATCACCGTCGCGCAAACGGGGACACCGTTCACAGTAAGCAACGGAACCAACTTTAGCGACAACGCCGGCGTCGGGAACGGGACCGGATCGAGCTCGCGGCCAGACTTGGTGGGCAATCCTCACTCTGGATTCACCTCAAACGATCCGTCGACGTTTGGTCCGCTGTTCTACAACCCAGCGGCATTCGGACTGCCGACTGGTTTGACCTTTGG
>DASSYL010000181.1:0-2209 GCA_035703315.1 Candidatus Acidiferrum sp.
ATCTACTCCGAAAAGGGTAGCGACGGTGTGCGGGCGGAAGTGCAAAAGGTGCGTGATGCCGGCGCGATTTAGAACTCGTCTCATACCATCGAAAGCGTAGAAGAGCGGCCCCGAAACGGTCGCCTTGGCGATAAGTAACACCTAGACTAGATAGTCCTATTGAAGAGGGCGTCCGTTCTGCACAATATTGGATTGGGCCTTACTTTATTTTGCCGGCTTTGTGGGTTTTCTCCTGCGGCAGCGAGACCATTCCACCGGAAAAAGTAGAATTTCTGGTTGTTATCGTTTGATAGCTGGATTTGTTTTAGGTTCGATTCTTGGCGGGATCCTGGCTCACAAGCTTCATAAGAAGACTGAAGCGAAATTCCCACAATTCCCGCCGCCGCCTTCGAATCCGGCTGGCAATACTTAAGAAATTTTGGCTTCCAGTTCAGCCCAGCGGGCGTAGAGCCCGTCCACGGTCTTTTGCGCCTGTTCCAGCTCAACGCTGGCGGCGTGAAGCTTCGTAGCATTGCTTGAAATTTCGGGGTTGTGAAGCGTGCTGAGCTTTTCCTGCAGCCTGGCCTCGGCGTCGTGGATGGTCTTTTCCATCAGCTCAAATTCGCGCGCTTCCTTGTAACTCAATTTCTTTCTTGAATTCGCCGGCTGCGTACTTGCCAGCGCTGGAGCAGCAACCGACGCGCGGGAAGGAGCACTGCCATTGCTCGCCGCTGCTGCGGAAGTCCTGGCGCGAGCCCGCTCATTTTCCGCCTTCCACTCTTCCCATTGAAAATAATCCGCAAAACGTTCCGCCCCGCCGAGACCGTCGAGCCCAAATACCACCGTGGAAACGCGGTCGAGCAGAAAGCGGTCGTGGGTGACCAAAACCAGCGCGCCGGTAAATTCGAGCAGGCTCTCTTCCAGAATTTCGAGAGTAGGGATATCGAGGTCGTTGGTCGGTTCGTCCAGCAGTAGAACGTCCGCCGGTTGCAACATCAGTTGAGCAATCAATACGCGCGCCCGTTCGCCGCCCGACAAACGCCCCACCGGCCGGTTCAAATCTTCTGCCGTAAACAAGAAACGCGCTGCCCAGGACGCCACGTGAATGACGCGCTCCTGATAGATGACGGAATCGCTGTCCGGTGCCAGCGCGCGACGCAACAGCACATCCGGGTCGAGACGGCGGTTCTGGTCGAAATAAACGACGCGGAGATTGTCGGCCTTGCGAATTTTTCCCTCCGCCGGCTCCAGTTCGCCGAGCAGCAGCCGCAGCAACGTGCTTTTTCCGCTGCCGTTCGGCCCCACCAGCCCAACCCGCATGCCATTGGTGATGCTGAACTGGATTTTTTCAAACAGCTTTCGGCCGCCAAACGAAAAACTCACATCATCGACCTGTACCAGTTGGCGACTTTGCCGGTTCGTCGCTGAAAAATTTATGTTCGCCGACGTGCTGCGCGTTCGCGAGCTCAGGTCCGCCAGATCGCCTACTAGCTCGTGTGCCTTGTCAATGCGCGCTTTGGACTTCGTGGTGCGCGCTTTCGGCCCGCGCCGCAGCCACTCAAGTTCCACATGGACGCGATTTTCCAGCGCGTCCTGCCGCTTTTGCTGCGCGTGCAGATAGTTTTCCTTAGCTTCCAGAAATTTGCTGTAGTTCCCCGCCACCCGCAGGAAGCCGTCATCGTAGGAGCGGCTGAGCTCCACCATCCTATTGGCAACATTTTCCAGAAAATAGCGGTCGTGGCTGACCAGCACGCACGCAAACGACGAAGACTGCAGCACGGATTCCAGCCATTCGATGCCTTCGAGATCGAGATGATTTGTCGGCTCGTCGAGCAGCAGAATATCCGGCCCCTGTACCAGCGCCGCCGCGATGGCCAGCCGCTTGCGCCAGCCGCCGGAAAGCGAATTGGCAACGGCGTCGTGGTCCTCGAATCCGGCGCGCCCGAGTACTTCAGAAAACCGGCCGGCACGCTCATGCTCCGGCACGCCGCCGTCGTGAAACGCTCTTTCGATCACCGAACGTACGGTGTCGGCGGGAGCAAATTCGGAAACCTGGACTACTGAGCTAAGCCGGGCGCGCTTGCGCAATGCAACGTCGCCGGTATCCGGCTTGATCCGGCCGGCAAGAATTTCCACCAGCGTGGATTTGCCCGAACCGTTCGGCCCAATCAACCCGATGCGCTCGCCTTCTGAAACTGTGAAAGAGATATTCTGAAAAAGTGGCGCGCTG
>DASSYL010000221.1:0-6022 GCA_035703315.1 Candidatus Acidiferrum sp.
GCAAAGGTACGAAATGAAGGAAGCCGCTATTTCGCCGCGGTTTCCTTGAATTTTGCCGCCTGCTCGGGCCGATTCATTCCTGTGTATTCCGCTACCAGGTCCTTGCGCGCGCTGCGCAGCCAGCTCACCGTAGGATCCATCTGCTTGCTTAAACTGTCGAACCCAGCGTGAGTCTGCTCTTCCGCCTCGGCATAACGATTCTGTCGCAACAGCGTCCTGCGCAGCTTGATCCTTGCAATGCCGGTATTGACGTTGTCTGGAGGAAGGGCCTCGGTCAAGCGGCGAATGACGTCGCGGAAAATCGGTTCGGCGCTGGCGTAATCCTTCTTGTCCATGTATTGGCTGGCGACGTTGGCCAAAGCAATCGCAACGAGATAATGGTGGTCGCCGTAGATAGACCGGTAAATCTCGGCAACGCGCCGGAATTGCACAATGGCGCCATCCATATCATTCCGCATGGACTCGTTCGCCGCCAATTCATTCAGAGTTTCCGCAACGGAGGGATGAACCGGACCGTAAACTCGTTCCTGGATGGCCAAGGCCTGCTTCAGCATGGCATCGGATTCGTCGAATTTATTCTCAAACTCCAAAGCGCGGCCAAGCATGGTGAGGTTGATCGCTGTCTTTGGATGTTCCTTGCCGTAATAGCCTTGGGTAATGTCCAATGCTTGCCGGTCGAATTTTTCCGCCTCGGTATAGAAACCCAGGTCCTGTTGAATCGCGGCGATGTTGCCCAGGTCGTCGGCGACCGCAGGGTGGCGCTCTCCATACATCCTGCGGTGCATTTCCAGAACGCGACGATACAAAGAATTTGCGACAGGATAATGCCCTGCTGAGTAATTCGCTTCGGCGAGCGCCGAGAGGCTATTCACAAGGTCAGCTTGAGACCTGCCGGGCTTGATTTCGATGTCGACCGCATCATTGAGCACTTGAATTGCGTGCTCATAGGAACCGCGCTGCGCCAAGACCCTGCCGTAGCTGATCATCCCTCGGACCACCGCGGGGCTGTCGGCAGGCAGGTGGCGGCGCTCCATTTCGAGACCCTGTTGAGTGAACTTTTCGGCCTCCTCAAGTCTGGCTTGGTCGGAGCGTAATTGGCCTATGGCGACCAGCGTTTGCGCGACTTCAGGACTGTCCGCTCCAGAATGCGATTTATGCGAGTCGAGCGCGGATTGCAAAAGCGTGTTGGCCTGATCGAGCTTGCCGAGTTTCTGATAGATGCCGCCTAATGTTTCGTAGAGCTCGGCCTGCACCATGGGTTCGGCATTCAGTGAGTGTGCTTCCTCAACGCCGCGATCGAGCAAGGTTACGACGCGCAGGCTGTCGGCGGGTCCGGCGGCTTCGTCGCCACCTTGAAACAAATTGGTCATGAATTTCTGGATGCGTTGCGTGCGCGCCGCCTGGGCCAGCGCGGCGTTTCGCGCAATTGTCAGACGCAGTGTGAAAAATGTGATAAGGCCGGCGGTAAGAGCAAGCGCCGCTGCAGCCGCCATCACTGCGCGCCGGTTGCGCATAACAAATTTGCGGATACGGTAGCGCGCGCTGTCCGGTTGCGCTTCGAGTGGTTCGCCCTTTAAATAGTGGTCGACGTCGCGAAGGAGAGCTTCCGCAGACGCGTATCTGCGCCTCCGGTCCTTGTGCATGGCGGTCAGACAGAGCACGTCGAGGTCAGACCACGAAGAGCGGCTGGCCAGAGAAAAATTGTGCGTCTGGCCGGACCGTGCGGCCGAGCGATTCGCCACAAGCGATGGCCGCTCCGGCTCTTGTTCCGTCAGCACTTTTTCGGCTTGCGCAGGCGTTTTAGAGGACAGGTCAAACGGCAGACGGCCGCAGAGCAATTCGTAAAGCACGACTCCCAGTGAGTAAACGTCGGTCTGGATGCCGACTTGTTCGCCGCGTATCTGCTCCGGCGAAGCATAGGCGGGAGTCATCAGGCGCAGACCAGTCATCGTTTGGTCGACGGCTTCCCCCAGCACTTCAAGTTGCTTGGCAATGCCAAAGTCCAGGAGACGGATTGTACCGTCCTCCTTCACCAGGATGTTGGAAGGTTTCAGGTCACGGTGGATCACGGCATGCTGGTGGGCGTAAACCACCGCTTCACACACGTCGCGAAACAGCTTCAGGCGTTCCTCGATGTTGCAATGACGCTCCACGCAGTACGCGGTCAGGGGCGCGCCTTCGACGTACTCCATGGCGAAAAATGGAGTTCCGTCCGGCGACGTGTCGGCATCATACAGGCGCGCTATGGAGCGATGATTGAGCTGGGCCAGCGTGCGCTGCTCGAAAGTGAACCGTTCGCGTCGCGCCGGAGAAAGCCAGGCATCGCGCAAAATCTTGATAGCCACCAGGCTGCCCAGGTCTTCGCGTTCCGCCAGATACACGATGCCCATGCCGCCGGCGCCCAGGGTCCGTTTGATGCTGTAGCGTCCAAATTGCTCAACGGCCGGAGAAGAGTTATTGCCAAGCACCTGGTGCGCGACATGAGCGACGTCCCGCTCCAGCATAGAGCTGGCTTCGCCATCTTCGCGGAGCAGACTGACGACTTCACAGAAGAGCGCCTGGTCGTCACCGCAATTTTCTTTCAGAAAAGCGTGCTGGCTTGCGGGCGGCAGGTCTGCCGCCTTGTGAAACAGAGTCTGCATTCTCTGCCAGCGAGCACTGTCCATCGTCACACCACTTCCGCGACCGGCAACCCTCCGCTAATGTCAGCTACGCTTGGCGCAGTTCGTGTGCCAGCCACGCCCTTGCCGCGCGCCAGTCTCGTTGTACCGTAGCCTCGGAAATCTTGAGCAGTGAGGCGGTCTCCGGGATGTCCAGACCGCCGAAAAAGCGGCTTTCCACCATAACCGCCTGGCGCGGATTCATGCGGGCCAATTCGTCCAATGCACTATTTAGCGCCAATAGTTCGCGACTGCCGGACGGGCTCGCCTGCACCGACTCCTCAAACGTTACCGTGACGTCTCGGCCGCCGTTGCGCTTGCCGGCATTGCGGCGCCGCGCTGCCTCGACCAACAGCTGCCGCATGGCGCGCGCGGCAATACGTTTAAAATGAAGCCGCGAGGTCGAAGCCACTTGCGGAGAATCCGCCAGTTTCAGCCAGGCCTCATTCACCAGGGCCGTGGGACTCAGTGTGGCGCTCGGATCGCTTCGGCGCACCGAGGAGGCCAAACGGCGCAGCTCTTCATACGTAACGCTGAAAAGGTAATCTAAGGCCGTTCGATCCCCGGCCGGTACGGTGCCGTCGTGACTATCCGAGCCTTCGAAACTGCCGCTCAAGCCGGAATTTTCCATCGCCATGACGGTTTTTCCCTGCCGTTTGCGCAATGCGAAGTAGGAAACAAAACACTCAAGACCGACAGTGCGGAGCCTGGCTGTCGCTCGCTAGAGTGGCCGAACTCTATCACCCGAAGCGCTTTTCCGGCAACGGGCAGATTAGGGCTTCAAAGCGGGCATAGTCATCTCCGCCAGAAGGATTGAGTGCGCTGTCAGGGCCCTCCGGGGACGCGGTGGGCCCACAAGCTTTTTGCCCGCAAAGTCTTATGAAGGAGCATTGCGATGAACGCCAGCCAACGAGTGTCACTTCTTTCCTCGGTAGTTTTCCTTTGTGTCACAACGGGAAATTCCCAGGCGCCGCAACGGCAAGCCGCTTCACCATCCGTGTGGGCGGCGCCAACTCAGCCGCAAGCGGCGCAAGCTAACCCCGCGTTTCAATCCGCCTGCGGCAACCAGCCGATGTGTTACGACGCTCCCGATTTCGCTGTTGCCGTGGTCGATTTCCGCATGAGCATGGCCAGCGGCTACAAATTGATGGACGCCACGTTGCGTTTCGTCAATAAGACCAACCAGCCCCTAATCCTGGGCTATCTCGATGGGTCTGCTGTCGCATTGGACGACCAAGGCAACCGCTACGCACCGTACGGTAATCGCGGCCTTGCGGGCATTGGCTTGGTGAACGGCAATTCCGCGGATTCGAAATTCGTCCTGCAACCGGGTGGCGCCGGCGATGCACGCTGGGAACTTCTCTGGAGGCCCGGCGCACAGGACCCTATCGGCAGCGTCTTTGACCTCTCCATGACCATTCGCGAAGTAAACACTTTGGTTGGCGGCCAGCACGCGCTTGGTGGCGAAATCCCGCTACGATTTCAGGGTCTAGCCAACGGCGCGGTGGGAGCTGGCGCAGCGCCTGCGGCGGGCACGGCGGGCGTGGCAGGTATGGCAGGGGCGTCGCCCATGCTGGCTGGTGGAACCAGCGGGCTCCCAGCCTGCGGACCTTCCGGGAATGCCGCCGGCACGATGAGCGCAGTCGCTGGAGCCGCCAACTCGGTGGGCGGCCAGCAGACCGCGAATGCGGCCAGCACTGCAACAACCACTGCCGGCAACGCGATGTCTCAACTCGCAGGCCTAAAGTCGATTTTCGGCAAGAAGAACGCCGCGGCTCCCGCAACCAGTGTGGCCGGCGCAAATTGCATCCCCGCGGGGACTGCCACCGCAATGCCGGTCGCCGTCGGGACGTCCACTGCGCCGGCGGCAACGGGGCAAGTGGCGAGCGCAGTGCCCGCCGCAGCAGTGCCAACCGCGGCAGCCCCTGGCGCAGCAGCGAACGCGAAAGCGCCAGCCAAGCCGGCTGCAGCAAGAACGGCGGTCGTGCCCGCTACCGGCCGAGCCGTCGTTCCAGCGGAAGCGAAACCTGCTGGCGCCGCCACGCCAACTTCGGCGACTGCGGCCGCCAAGCCCGCAGTTGTGAATGTAGTCGCTCCGAACGCCAAGCCGGCGACCCAACCAGCAACGGCGGCAGCGCCGACCAGAAAAGCGGCGACTCCACCGCCGCCCGCAAAGAAGCCGGCGAACACCTCGGCAACTCCGCCAGCCAATCCGACGATCAAGTAAGGCGAGAATCCCGGCCCGGCGGCGGAATAGGCGTCGTCGGGCTGCTCGTGCGCCGCGCTGTTAGCGTTGCCACGCCAGGCTTCCAGCCCGCTTGAGGGGCGCACCAGGAAGGTTCCCTGGGAGCAATGTATTGAAGGGCTTGATTGACTCAATTGTTTTCAAGGAGAAGCGCATCATGAAGCAAAGATGGCAATTTCGTTTGGCACTGATTGCTGTACTCGTTGCCTTTGGGCTTACCGGAGTCGCTTGTGGCAGCGGAGGCGGCCTCGAAGGCACGTACAGCACCTCCGCCGGCAACGTCGTGCTCGAACTGCGCTCCGGCGGAAAAGCCAATTTCACGATCATGGGAGAGACCCAAGCCTGCACTTGGAAGGCGGGGGACAGCAAGGTCGTCCTCACCTGTAAAGGTGACTCGGTAGACTTTGTCCGCCATGACGATGGCTCGCTGTCAGGGCCAGGGTTCGTCGGCCGGATGACAAAATCCAAAGCGTAACAACGTTCTGACGCGTAACAACGTAAGGAGGTGGCCAAATGAAATTCGCTCCGGTTCCATTCGCCGGCGATGAAAGCTCTAGTATCTTCAGTTTATTTCTGATGATGATTTTCCTGTTCGCGCTGTTTGCATGGCAGGCGCCGTTGGTAGCGCAAGGTGCTGTGTCTCCCGGCGACATCGTCGAAACCAACATCAACTATCAACCCGTGACCGGCGAGGTCTTGCGCTCCTACGGCAACCTCGCCGATCTCAACCTCGGCCAGAACAATGTCGGTCGCTATCTCGAAGTTCAATACATGAAGGTCGTGCAGAAAGCGGGCACCGGCGGCATGTCGAAGTTTAATCCTGGCGACACTGTTCAGCGTTCGAACGGCTCCATTGTAATCACCGGCCGCATCATGAAAACGAATGGCTCGTACTGCGAAATCGACTCGTCCGGCTCTGGTTTCACGGGCTGGTCAAAGTGCGCCGAGCTGCGCCTGGTCTCGAAGGCGCCGGAATCCTATTTGACCTCTGCGGCGGCTGGTCCCACGGCAGTTCTGGCTCTTGCCTCAGGATTCTCCCAAGAAGCGGGGAAACCAAATCCGGTCGGCAATCACGGCTTCTACCTTCTGAAAGATCCGGTGGACACGGCTCTCACAA